>JAAYZX010000025.1 GCA_012514635.1 Actinomycetota bacterium | reverse complement strand
CTCGTTTACCGTACGGCCTTCCTCATAGTGGGAACGGCGGCCGATGCCGAGGACATCTTGCAGGAAGTCTTCCTACAGGTGTATCGCGCTCTGGATACCTACGATCCGGCGCGTGGCTCTTTCGGCACGTGGATTCACCGGATCACGGTCAACTGCTGCCTCAATTGGCGAAGAGGCCGTCGCCCCACAGACCGTCTGGAGGGTCGCGAGGATCGGGCCGAGAGCCTGGTCTGCCTCCCAGACGAGGGTCTGGCAAATCGTGATTCGGTCCATCGTGCCCTGAGCGTACTGAGCCACAAGTTGCGGGTGGTGGTGGTGCTTCGCTACTACTGGGACTTCTCTTATGCGGATATCGCCGAGATGCTCGATCTACCGTTGGGAACGGTCAAATCCCGGCTCAATCTGGCCATGCACCAGATGAAGGACCAACTGGGACCCGGGCCGCAGGATCAGGGGCGCTTCGTAGTGGAGGCGGAAAGATGAGATGCCGTGAAGTAAGGAAGATGTTGGTCGCCTATTTGGATGGAGAACTTGCGCCATCTGAGTGCGCGGCCATCGATGTGCACCTGGCCCGGTGCAGGTCCTGCGAGGGTGACCTGGCCGCTCTGGGCAGGACCCGCGTCGAGATTGCAGACGGCATGCGGAGACTGGCTGTGGGAGCGGTGCCGTCGATACACGCCTGGAGTCGTCTGCAGGCGGTCATCATGAACCGGGACCCGTGCTCGGCCGGAGCGGCGACTGCGAAGACGGTCGGCAGGCGTGCATTGTCACCGAGGCGCAGGATTGCACTGGTGGCTGCAGTCACAGTGGCCCTTGGGGTGGGTGTGGTTGCCGCCTTACCCACGGCGCGGTCAGCAGCCGAGGGCCTCTTGTGGGACATCCTAAACCTGAACCGTCACCACCTCGTCTCAACTGAAGCGGGTTACCTGCCGGAGGGATTCGAGTCGGTTCCAGTCGACCACTTGGGGAAGGTTGACGTTTCGTCACCGGGTGGTGAAGGCGGTAGCGCCGCGCCCGCGGGGCGAAGTAACCCGACTGAGGAGTTGCTCTACCGAAGCGGCAACTGGTACCTGCTCATAAGGACATCCTCGGACGGCCTCACTCCTCTGCCGGAAGGCCGGGCCACCGAAGTGAACGGCAATGACGCGGTGGTGATCACGGGACCCTCGGCATTGGCGTCACTCCCGGAGCAGTTGGTGGTGGATCTGGAGGGGGCGGTCGGTCAGGAAGGCGCGGCGGACATGGCCGCATCTTCCTCTGTTGCCTACCGAGACACTAGGGCGATCGTGTGGGTTCAGAGCGGCGTCAGGGTGGAAGTGGTCTCCAATCTTCCCGAGGATGAGATCCGAAAGATCGCGTACGGATTGATATTTAGATATGTAGAGGGCATCTGGCGTGGCGGGGCCGCCTGTTGCACCTCGTCCCGGGACACGCTCGGATGCCGGTGGACCGGTGCGAGATGAGGAGAGATGAGTAGACGCAGGGTATGGTTCACGATTGGCTGGCTCTTGGCTCTTGCTGCTGCAGGTATCGGCGTTGCAGTCGCCTTGCCTGGGTCCGGCAAGGAGCAGACGAAAGCGCCCGAGGAACGGGCTCCGAGCGACGATGTGTTGCGGGACCAGGAGTTGCGCGTTGTTGAAGCGGACGCTCTGCTGGCAGGTGACACCTCACCCGTCGTGGGCAGTCTGGTGTTGTCGGCGGGTTGGGGATCGGGGCCTGAACAGGTTGCCATCGGGGAGGGAGCTCCGGTCTGGGGACCGACAGATTTCGCTCTTTCGCAGGATTGCTCAACGATAGCCATCCTCGATTCCTGGAACGGCCGAGTGCAAATGTACGATATGTCTGGCGGGGTCGTCGGCTCAACCCCTATTCCCGGCTCGATCGGGATCTACCTTGAGTATCTTGCGAACGGCAACCTCGTCCTATTCCATTCGGGTGAAGAGAACCAGCTGCTGACCGTACGTCCGGGAGGCGACGTGACGCAATCGGTGCTAGCAGACATAGGCGTTGTCTGTGGCGAACCAGCGATGCCATCAGGGATTGCGTCAATCGGAGACGACCTGTGGGTGAGAGGAAGTAACGAATTCTGGTGGCCGGCTATCATCGCAGGGGTTCCGCTCAGCCCACAGGCTCAAGAACAGCAGGCCATCACCGGCGCAGGTCGTCCGGTCGCGGTGGGCTTCGTAAGAGCTATCAAGGTCTCCGAACTGGCATGCACGGTTGATCTGATTGACACTGCATCGGGCATAACAACGCGGCTTTCGATCGGGGCTTCCGATCTGCCCATTTCGGTCGTGCGCGTCCTTGGGGGCGACGAAGCAGGCAACACGTATGTCCAGCTGGAAGTGGGAAGCTACGATCAGCCGGCTTCGGCCCCCTACCGAGTAATCCGTATCAATAGGGATGGAGAAAAGACCGGGGAACTTGCCCTTACCGACAGGCGGCCCGGCGATTGGTTCTCGACCGGCATAAAGGTGGGCAGCGACGGCCGTGTCTACCAGATGCTCAGAGGCGGCGATGCCATTCAGGTCGAGGTACACTCGTACTGATAGCTTCACCGCTTGGGGTCCAAGCTAGCATGAGTGCTTTCTTGGGATGTTTGGCGGTACTACCGAAAGGAGGCAGAGGATGACCGACCGAGGTATAGGAAAGAAACAATCGATGCGGCCGGGGCGCGGAAGCAAACGCTTCGTCTTGGGCATCGCCGTCGCCATCGCCTTGGTAGCCACCGTGTTTCTCTCGGTGGCGCTGGCCCAAGGAGAAGACCAATCCGTTCCCATGACGACTCCGGCGAGCGATACCGCACCCGGTCCGGCTGAACCGGTGTCCGAGGACGCAATAACGAGCACAGCGCCGGTCGCAAGCGGGCCGGGTACCACCAACAAGTATCCCAGTGACTGTATCGACCGGGCCGAGACTGAACGTTCCCGTCGTATGGCCCAGGCCGTGGCCGCGCTCCACCCCTCTCTCATCCTCTACTATGCTGCCGAATGGCAGAACGTTCCCGATCCGGTGATAGACATCGCCTTCATGACGGCGCCCATAGAGCAGTTGGAGGCGGACTTCGGAACCAATCAAGGCACGCTCTGCATCACCGTCTTTAAGGACGACCGCGAGTGGCCCGAGGTGTCGGAAGCGCAAGAGCAAGCCCAGGCTGATGAGCGGCCAAGCTACATACCCAAGACAATCATCGGCGAGGCCGACATTCCTGGGGCTATCGCCACCCGGGTAGCACAGGTAGAGGGTGATTCCGGCGGTCGTGTCTTGGTCAAACTGCATGATAAATGGGTGGTCAATGTGATGTCCGAGCCCCTGGGCCATGAAGGACTGGCTCCTCTCGATCTTGAGCAGACGGTGGAGATAGCCAAGCTCATCGTGAATATGATGCAGGAATAGAACTCGATGAGTCCACGCCTTCCGAGTGAGGTTCGTAGAAGGCAGTAACCAACTATCCTCACCTTACCGTAAGGAGGCATAAGATGACTAGTCAAGACCATGGACCGGTAGCGGCCAAGAGGAGAGGCAAACACGCGATCCTGGGAGTACTCATCGCCGCTGTTCTTGTGGTAACAGTTTTTCTCTCCATAGCTCTGGCCCAAGGCAATAACCCGGATGTGTCCGCTGCCCCTGACGGCACCACCACTGATGCTGCCGCCGTAAACACGCAAGAACCCACATTAGGCACTACGACGCCTGTCGCACCACCTCAAGTGCAAGAAGGTTCGGCCAACGCCAACTATCCGCAGGATGGAGCGGAGCGGTTTGAGACCGAGCGTTCCCGTCGCTTGGGCGATGTGGTGGCCGGGTTCTGCCCTTCGCTTGTTCTCGGTTATGCGGCCGAGATTAAGGGTAGCGGCCCTATAGTGAACGTCGTCTTCTACACAGCTCCTTATGAGCAAATCGAGAAGGATCCAGGGACAGGCCAAGGATCTATTTACCTGTATGTTTTCAAAGACCCGCGCGAATGGCCCTCCTTGGCCGAACTGCAGGCCCAGGATGCTGCCGAGCGGCCAAGCTATATCCCCAAGTCCACCACCGCAGAAGCTGCCATTCCAGGGGCTCAGCTTGCACGAGTGGGGCAAATAGAAGGTGATAACGGGGCCACCGTCATGGTCAAACTGCATGACGACTGGGTTATTAATCTCATCAGTCAGCCTCTTGGCCATCAGGGATCGGCGCCTCTGGATCGTGAGCAGACCATCGAGTTGGCCTCCCTTCTGGTGAAGGCGATGGAAAACGAGGAGTAGGAAAGATCCCTGAAGCGGTGGTTTGATAACAAACCGGCCACGCTTTGAGGAGGAGCCGCGTTCAAGCAGAACGCGGCTCCTCCTTCAGTATATGCGCATTAACGCTTTTACCACTGCCATCCAAGTTCGGAGGAAGAACCGCGACGGGTTTGTTGGAGGCTCCGACTCTTGAGAGGATGGGGTCATGAACAACTCATCAAAGAGGTATCCAGTCGAGATGCGGGAGCGGGCCGTCCGGATGGTGTTCGAGCACCAGAGCAAGCGCCACTGGCTGGCCCCAAGCGTACCCTGATGCCGCCTAGTCGAAGGCCGCGCGGCCGAATGCAAAGAGCATCTGCTCAAGCTCACGTAGGAGGGACGTGAAATGAAGAGAGATTAGATCGGAGCGGGCATGATGCGTGCACGTACGGGAAGACGGGGAATGCCAGGCATCATTCTCCTCGTGACCTGTCTGGCCTTCAGTCTGATTGGCTGCGGCGTCGCGGATAGTGATTCAGACTGGCAGAGCATTCGCGAGCGGCTCGCGGACAGCCGTCCGACTTCAGTGCGTATCGAGGGGAACGGGCCCAAGGAGTTGAAGGAGTTGACTGTCACCGGATCCGACGCCGACCTGCTGAAGGAGTACGTTCGCGACGGGGCATTCAGTGAGGACAACGCCGCCTGGGGTGGAGGAACGCCCACGGTCATCGTCATCTTCCGTTTTGCGGACTCTCCCGACCTCGTCCTCGCGCAGTGGCCGGACAGGAGGTTCCAGATCCAGACCGACCATAACCAATTCCTCATCACCGCTCCTGAACTTGCCTCCTTCTTGGCCCGGTCTGGCTTCGATCCCACGCGGTAGGTACCGGGAGCGGATCATGAAGCGGGCTGGGAGATCACGAACCTGGGTCCTGCATTCGAGCAACTGCCGCTTGTGGCGGACGGCCACGTGGTCTGGTTCCTGCCGATGGAAGAGGGGGCCGGTGTCCTCCGGATTCGTGACCTTCACAGCGGCATCGCGCGGACCGCCACAACTGAGGGTCGTTCACAGGCATGGGCAACCGACGGAAAGCACGTCGCCTACTTCGCCTCCAAGGGCTGGGGACCCGTGTCTCTCCACGTTCTCGAGGTGTCAACCGGGTATGCAGAGATGATCCGGGAGTCCATCGTGGGGTGCATTCGCCCGGTGTTGAGCGGAGATCTCATCATTTGGCGGCACGCGGATCCGCCAACCTTCAGTGATGCGTCGGGAACTCACGAATTCGTGAAGACCTGGACCGGGCACGCGCGCCAAGGGATTCTGGATTCCGGCGGGATGATAGAGCTGCGTTTTGACGCTCGGGACGGCAGTGTGACCCGGTTTCAGTACCACAAGGGGCACGCGGCTTCGAGGTGGACCTCTCCCAGGTCCTGAGGCGTGAAGAGGGTGTCGCCAGGGCGGTGGAATGCGTGGGCCGGCTGTTCCCAGGGCACACATTGAGCTGGAGATAGCTACCCTCAGTGTGTCCAGGGTGGCCGCGTGGCCTGGTCGACTCCGGTGGGCGGCGAGACCCAGGCCGTGCAGTTGCGGGTGTGGGACCGGGCCACTGGGTTTTGTAAGAAGTGGGTCTAGGCGCCTCCGTTCCCTGCTGCGATGGTGTCCGGGCTCCGGATTGCGCGGTGGCCATGGGCAGAGACCGCTTTGGCCATTATCGCGCTGGTCGCCGCCATCGGTGAGGCGGCGCATTTCGGCAATCCGCACAGGCCGACGAGTAGGCGAGGGCCCGATCTGATGGCCCTTGGGCATGCGCGGTGCGAGGGTGTCGGGTCTGGTGGAGAAATCATGCTCTCCATGGCCGTTTCTGTAGTCCTCACTTAGTTCCCTCGTGGCAGCCGGCGCAGCCGGATCAAGGGGTCCATGCTCAATCGGATTAGTGAACTTCCTGGCTTGTCCACGCATATCCAAGAATAAGGTGGGTGGGCGAGAGGAGCCGGTTGAGAGGGGCCGGCGTGATGTTCGGGGTCGCGCCTGATGGGCTCTCACCCGACAGTTGGCGAGTTAGAGTTGGGATGAGTCCCACGCTTGCGCCGGTAGAGCTGACGGCAGCCTGCCCAACCGGCAGGTTCGTAGATTTCGTCATAGGAGGAAGATAGTGCAAAAAACGCTGAGAGCAGCCAAATTGGGCCTTCTCCTTGGTATCGCATCATTACTGGTTCTGCTTGCGACGCCGGGCCTGGCGAAGGCGGACTACTATGCTTTCTGGGGCTACGACCCCACCACCGGTCTACACGGACTCACGTTGGCAAAGCCTGATGGTATCGAATCCCCCCATCCCCTTAGGTGGTGGCCTCCTCCCGGCTACACGACAATCAGTACCTGGTATAAGCTGGGGAGCTCTCTGGATGCGAGGGGATGTGGAGGCATACAAACGCTTCTACATTCGATTCCAATCGGACATGACCATGCTGCCGACCGGGCGGCAGCAAGCGCCAATGTACTGGAGTTGGGGAACCGGTGACGGATACCACGTCCTTGATCGGCAGAGCATCGCAACCCACGAAGCTCTACCCCAGTCAACTGTGAGGAGGTGTGACATGAGGGACAACCGCAAAGCCGCCTATCTCGGCGTATTTGTCCTTCTGTTGGGGCTACTGCTTCTGGTTGCAGGTTGTGGTCGCGGGGCAGAGAACCCCCAGACGAGTGACGGCTCGGCTGTCACCCCGAGTTCGACCGGCGGCCGGACCGCCGACACTCAGGAACAAGAAGCGCCCGCCTTCGACTTCTGTGCTATGTACGTGCCGGGAGTGAAGAAGCTGGAGAACCAAGCCACGCAGGCCGAGATCGTCGTCCACGGCAAGGTTGTGGATGTCGGCGTCGGCCGCTGGAACAGCAACGATGGAAAAGCATGGGCCACAGACAATGATCAGGACTGTCCACTGGTGTACCGCTGCTTGTCGGTGGAGCCGATCGAGTTGATCAAGGGCGAGCCTCGATTCGGCAGCCCCATATCGTTCATCGTGATTGGCGGCACGGAGGGCGAGGTTTCCGGACCGGTGCAAGTGGGTGCTGAAGTGATCGTCTTCGGCAACTATTTCGCATCACTATACGGGCCCAACGCCGTGTGGCCTGAAGATGCCTACTTCGCACGTCTAAACGAATTCAGCGTCTACCGGAAGTCCGGCAACGAGTTTGTCAATGTGGGGAACGCCAACGCTCCGGCCTTCGGGAAGACCAGCCTGGATGCAGTCAGGCAACTGGCCGTCGACGGTGCGGTGGACGGGTAGTTCAACCGATGAGGGCGGCCTCCGAGAGCCGCCCCCGCTTGCGCCGCAGAAGAGACCAGGCGCGTGTGTAAGTTGCGAAAGCACCCGCCGGCATTGTGAAAGGCGGACTGGGTGGCCCCAATGCGTGGTGAGTCAGGGCAAACGTGGGTAATAGGCAGTCATGGGACTATTCAACTGGGGAGCCCCCTTCATCGTCCATTTTCTCGGCGGGCATTGGCGCCGCCCGGAAGCGGAGCAGCTGGCTCGGCTGCTCCGTTCCTTTGTGCCTTCAGGCGGACGTCTGCTCGATGTGGGCGGCGGGGCGGGAGTGGTAACGGTGCAACTCATGGGCGCCCTTGGCGCCGAGGCCACCATCCTCGACCGCTCGCCCGAAATGTTGGCCCGCGCGCCGGACCATCCCCGGCTACACAAGGTGGTGGGCGGTGCGGCGGGCCTTCCCTTCGCGTCGGGGTCGTTCGATGCAGTAGTGGTTTCGGACGCCTTCCATCACTTCGGCGATCTTCCACAAGTAGTGAGAGAGCTGCGGCGGGTAGTACGACCCGGCGGCGGCATAGCCATCTCTGAGGTTGACCCCAGCGGCCGGCGGCGGCTGCTGGTGCTGGTTGAGCGGATATTGGGCGAACCGGCGCACTTCTTCGCGCCTGCCGAGTTGTGCCGTTTCATGGCGCTCCAGGGAGTCTCGGGACGGTGCTTCAAGCTCAACTCCACCATCTACCTATTCGTGGGCGAGGTCTAGGGGG
>JAAYZX010000024.1 GCA_012514635.1 Actinomycetota bacterium | reverse complement strand
CCGATCTCGTTCAGCAGGTTGGCCAGCGGGCCGTAATACGAAGTCTCCGGTACAGCCGCCCCCGTCGAGCGGATGTCGCGCAATTCACGAAGGTAGGTCTCCACCGGATTCATGTGGTTCTTGTACCTCAAAACACGAACCTCCGCAATTCCTGCGTCCAACAGGCCTACTGTCCTGTAGCCAACAGTGTCGGTATACTCAACTCCATCATGGCTGCTCCGCCGGAGAATACTGGGCTGAACGACGCTGAGCGTTTCGTTGCCGAACACTGCCGACGTTCTTTTCTCTCCCTCTGGACGTACCCCAACCCACAGGGCCAGAGCGGCAAGGAATTGTGCGACCTGCTGACGGTTTGTGATCCCGACGTCATCGTGATCTCTGTCAAGCACATTGACTTCAAGGATACCGGCAGGCCCGAGGTGGATTTAGCCCGCTGGCGGCGACGGGCTGTTGATGAGTCAGTCAAGCAGGTGTTCGGTGCCGAGCGATGCCTCGACCTGGATGCGGTGCAGCAGTGCATCACCACCAAGGACGGTACCACTGGCCTGACGATTCCCGCGAAGGGGACGCGCAGGATGCACCGCGTGGCCGTGGCCCTTGGCGGCGAACGAAGGGCGCTGTTCTGCTCTGGCGTTGCTGGAGGCGGCAATAAGTACGTGCATGTCCTGGATGGGCCGTCGTTCGCCACGATCCTGCGGGAGTTGGACACCATCTCGGATTTCGTGGCGTACCTGATCGCCAAAGAGAAGCTCCAAGCTCAAGTGATGATGGAAGGCGAGGAGGACCTGCTGGCAGTCTACCTCCAGAACGGCCGGACATTCCCGGACAAGGACTTGATCTGCCTGGACGGGGGCGTGTGGCACACATTCCTGCAGTCAGACGCGTACAAGGCGAAGAAGGGCGCAGACGAAGTCAGCTACGTCTGGGACCGGCTGATCGAAACGTTTTGCCGGGACCAGCATGCAGGACTGCTGCTCGGTGGCCACGACATTGACGGGGTGGAGCGAGCCCTTCGCACGATGGTCCGTGAAGACCGGTTCACACGTCGCGGATTGGGCAAGAGCTTCTCTGGCTTCCTGGACGCCAACCAGCAGGGCCAAGCACGCGCCCGGATTCACCCTGACCCGGGCTTGGCCACGTACGTGTTCTTGGGCTGTCCGGTCGATCTGCCGCGCGAGGATCGAATCGCTGAACTGAAAGCCCGTTGTCTCATTGCCCGCTGGCTTCATCCTGAGAAAGCAGAGGTCGTCGGTATCGCCACGGAAACGCCGAAGCCGGGACAGGGCTTCTCTCTGGACCTGATGAGCTTGCTGATCCCGGAGTTAACGCCCGAGCAAGCGGCCTTGGCCGAGCAATGGCAACAGGAGTTCGGCTACTTCAAGAACATGCGGTACTGTCGTCGGCACGAGGATGAGTACCCGAACTGAACCAAGACGGCCTTGGTCGAGCGGTTTGCCGTTGTCCTTGCATGAGCTGCCATGTCGTTTCGAACCCGGTGCGACCAAGAATGGGGCGTTTGCGGTAGCCGGTTTTGAATCAACGACTTGCGGAGCCTTGGACGCGCTGGGGGGTTG
>JAAYZX010000023.1 GCA_012514635.1 Actinomycetota bacterium | reverse complement strand
CGGCCACCGAGACCGGTGGCGAGCGCGAGGCACAGGCTATGAAGGCGCGGTTGGAGGCCGCCGGCAAGCGCGTGACCGGTATAGATGTGGCGCACTCCGTATGCCAGGAGCTGGATGTGAAGCGGCTTTTTCGGGCGCGTCAGGCCGATGTGGCGGAAGCCGAAGTGGTGCTGGTTCTCTCCTGTGGAGCGGGATCGCAATCTGTGCGCGAAGCCACGGACAAGCGGATTATCGCCGGCACTGATACTCTGTTCCTGGGCAACTCCAAGCGCCAACTCGACTACGAAGAGAAGTGCACGCTCTGTGGTGAGTGTGTCATCGATCGCTTTGGGGGCATTTGTCCCATCGCACGCTGTAGTAAAGGCCTCGTAAATGGTCCCTGCGGCGGCAGTGACCACGGGAAGTGCGAGGTGGACCCGGAGCGGGACTGCGTGTGGGTGTTGATCTTCGAGGCCTTGGAGAAGCAGGGGCGACTCCAAGACGCCATGGTCATTCAGCCGCCGAGAAGTTGGGACCTAACCAGGCGGCCGGGACACGTCAACTGGCGAGAGGGGCGCCGTGGCAACGCGCGGTCTGCAACCGCGGGTGCACCGGCTGCGCCGCCGGCCACCGCCGCCGACGCAAGTTCAAAGGTTGTTTCGGTCAACAAGGAAGAGAGCCCATGAATGGCTTCAAAGCAGCCTGCCTGAGCGGTCGCTTCGTGGTCACGTCGGAGATAGGGCCGCCCAAGGGAACGGACATTGAGTCCGTTGTGGCCGATATCGATCTGCTCAAAGACAGGGTGAACGGCCTAAACGTCACCGACAATCAGAGTGCGGTCATGCGCATGGGGCCGGCGGCGATAGCGCATGAGATCATTGCGCGCGGGGGGGAAGCTATCTACCAGCTCACGTGCCGCGACCGGAACCGATTAGCTCTCCAGAGCGACCTTCTGGCGGCCCACGCGCTGGGTGTGCGGAACGTGCTCTGCCTGACCGGCGATCATCCCTGTATCGGAGACCATCCTCAGGCCAAACCTGTTTTCGACTTCGATTCTGTGCACCTCATCCAGTGTGCCGGGCTCTTGAACGACGGCGTCGATTGGAATGGGATCGAGCTGCAGGGGGTCACAGATTTTTATATCGGTGCCGTAGTGGCGCCGGATGTGGATCCGGTAAAGCCGCAGCTCTTCAAGTTATCCAAAAAAGTTGAGGCCGGCGCCGGATTCTTCCAGACTCAAGCCGTCTACGACATGGAGCGTTTCGCCGAGTTCATGGTGACGGTGCGTGATATCACCGCAGGTACTCAGGTGAAAGTGTTGGCAGGCATGCTGGTCTTGACCGGAATGGGGATGGCGCGATACATGAACGCATCGGTGCCGGGCATCAGCGTGCCGGACCCGCTGGTGCAGGAACTTGCGGATGCTCCCGAAGGCGAGGCAGCCATGGTGGGTGCGGACATTTGCGCCAGGCACATCCGCTTCCTCTGCGATGAGGGTATCTGCGACGGGGTACATGTAATGGCTCTTGGCCGGGCGGACTTGGTGCCGCGGATCCTGGATCAGGTCGGAGTTCTCTAGCCGGCGGGATTGTTTCGGCAGTGGAGAGGAGGCGAACCGTGGGCGATGCGGGTAAGAGGATCGTGGTGCTGGGCAGCGGCCCCGGCGGTTACGTGGCCGCCATCCGAGCAGCACAGCGGGGCGCCGACGTTACGGTGGTGGAGAAAGGGCTTGTTGGGGGAGTGTGTCTAAATCGGGGGTGCATCCCTACTAAGACGCTGATCGCCGGCGTGGACGTCTTGACCAAAGCACGGTCTGGTGACATCTATGGCTTCACTGTGACGGGAGAAGTAACCCCCAACTGGGCATATATGCAGGCCCGCAAGGAAGAAGTGGTCACTCAGTTGCGCAACGGTATCCATACTCTGTTTAAGAAATCTAAAGTGAAGCTTATCTCTGGAAATGCACGTCTCTCGGAACCGGGCGTGGTGATGGTGGATACGGTGTCGACAGACGCTGCAGTGTCGCAAGACGCTCACGCACTGGAATCCATCCCAAGACATGAGGCTGCCCCGGCACAGAAAGCCGGTGCGGCCGCGAACATTGCCGACGTCCTGAGACTCGAAGCCGATGCTGTGATTGTTGCGACTGGGTCCGATCCTCTCCATCCCGCTTTCTTCGACTTCTCCCAGCCGTCGATTATTGACTCTACCGAGTTGTTGAATATCGAAAGCATACCGTCATCGCTTCTCATCTTGGGCGGAGGGCCTATCGGTTGCGAGTTTGCCTGCCTATTCGCGGACTTAGGTACTAAGGTGACTATTGTGGAATTGATGCCGCAGTTGCTGCCGCAAGAAGATGCACGTGCGGCCAAGCAGTTTCAGAGTGCGCTGCGGAAGAGTGGAGTGGAGGTACTGGTCAGAACGCGGTTGGAGCGGGTGGACGAGTATGCTCCTGATCACGTGACGGTGGCGCTGGAGGACGGGCGGACGCTGACCGCTGAGAAGATGCTGATAGGGGTAGGACGGCAGCCAAACACGGCGGGAATCGGTTTGGAGGCAGTGGGTGTGGCCATGGACGAGCGGGGTTACGTGATCGTTAACGAACATCTGGAGACGTCGGTTCCCGGTATCTACGCCATTGGAGATGTCACCGGCGGCTATCTGCAGGCGCACGTGGCTTCGCACGAAGGGATAGTGGCGGTAGACAACATCCTAGGTGGCAGGCGCGAACGTAATCTACGCTTTGTTCCTATATGTTTATACGGTCGTCCTGAGATCGCCCGCATAGGTCTTACGGAGGACGAAGCCCGAGACGAAGGTTTCCGGCCGGTGACCGGCACGTTTCGCTTTGGTGCCCTGGGTAGGGCACTGGCTCTTGGCGAAAGCCGGGGATATGTTCAGCTGGTTGTGGATCATGACAGCGATAAGCTGCTGGGCGCCGTTATGATGGGGCCGCATGTCACCGATGTCATTCACGAGGTGGCTGTGGCCCTGGAAGCTGGAATGAGCGCACGACGCTTGGGAGAAATAATGCACGCTCATCCCACTATTTCCGAAGCCGTAATGGAAGCCGCGCAAGATGTATACGGAGAGTCGGTGCACGTTGCCGGGTGAACGTCATGTAGAGGCGGCAGGCGTCGACCCAGGAGACAGCGCTATGACGAGTAAGGGATGGGGCGGCATTCCCACTTCCAATACCACAGCCGGACCAGGACGCAAGCCGCCGTGGTTGAAGAAGCGCTTACCGTTGCCGGCTGCTATGGCTGGGATGGATCGCCTCCTTCGCTCTCATCGCCTGCACACGGTGTGCGAAGGGGCGGCATGCCCCAATCGCGGTGAGTGCTTCGAGTCCGGTACGGCCACTTTCCTCATTTTGGGCGATAAATGCACGCGCGACTGTCGCTTCTGCGCTATCCCCAGTGGAGCGCCGTCCCCCGTGGATGCGGAGGAACCGAAACACGTGGCCGCCGCCGCTGCGGCCCTGGGACTGTCGCACGTGGTGATTACCTCAGTCACCCGCGATGATCTTCCTGACGGCGGCGCCACCCATTTCGCGGCGACCATTCGCGAGGTGCGGCGGGCGTTGCCCGGCGCCACCGTGGAGGTTCTCATTCCCGATTTCGGTGGTGAAGCGAAGGCTTTGGACCTGGTACTGGCAGAAGCGCCCGAGGTTCTCAATCACAATATGGAGACAGTCTCTCAATTGTACACACGAGTGCGACCAGAGGCCGATTTCGAGCGGTCTCTGGAACTGCTGCGTCGGGCTGCGGCTTCGACATGCACAAGATCCGCAGGCGAGCATGCAGAACCTGGTTTGCGGTTGACAGGCGGTTCAGCCCCTATCGTGAAGACCGGCTTCATGGTTGGATTGGGGGAGACGGGTGCGGAGGTGAAGGCGCTACTGACAGCCCTGATCGATGTAGGTGTGGATGTAGTCACCATCGGTCAGTATCTGCGTCCCAGCAAATACCATTTACCCGTTGTGGAGTATGTGCCCCCTGAAGTGTTCAGCTCATATGCAGCATACGGCGAGGCTCGGGGGCTGGTTGTTGTATCGGGCCCCTTTGTGCGGAGTTCGTTTCAGGCCGAGACCGCGTACAAAGAGGCCCGCCGTAGGAAAGGTGGGGGATTGTGTTCATAATTGCTGAGAACATCAATATCATGAGCCGCCGCTTAGGCCCGGCCCTCAAGGCCCGCGAGGTGGAACCTATCCAGGAGATGGCGCGGCGGCTGGAGGCCGCCGGCGCCGACGCCCTTGATATCAACCTGGGCCCGGCACGCAAGGATGGTGAGGAGCTCATGCGCTTCGCCATCGATGCCGTCTCGTCTGTGACTCGGTTGCCGTTGTGCCTGGACACTACCAACGCCGAGGCGCTTGCTGCCGGGATTGTGCATTGCCATGAGTTGGGTCTGCCCAAGCCCATTATCAATTCCTTTTCTATGCAGCCGGACAAGCTGGAACACATACTCCCGCTTGCGGCCGGCTCCGGATGCGATATCATCGGGCTCATGATGGGCGACGCGGTTCCCGCAGATGCGGACGAACGAGTAGCCATGGCCTTCGAACTGGTGGCGTCCGCCAACGAGCTGGATATAGCCAACGATCGCCTATACTTGGACCCCATCATCTTGCCGTTGACGCTGGATGTAGGACAACAAGGTGCGGTGGCCGTTCAGGAGGTACTCAGAGCGCTTCCCGAGCTGTTCGATCCGCCTGTAAAGACCACTTGTGGCCTCTCGAATGTCTCGAACGGTATGCCAACCGATTTGCGTTCTGGTGTCAATTGTGTGTATATGACAATGCTCGCAGCTCTTGGCATGTCGTCTGCCATCGTGGATGTCCTCGATCCGCAGATGATGCGGACGCTCAGGCTGATACGGGCGTTGCGGAACGAGAGTCTATTCTCCGTCTCCGATGCTGAGCTGGCTTAGGTCGATACCGAGGTGGGAGGTTGGCCCATGACGGTTGTTCAGAGTCCGGATGGCGCTGTGGTTGAGGCGACGTTCGACTACGGACCCCTCGAGGAGCTGCTGGAAAAGTACCAGGGGATGAAAGGAGCGCTGATCCCGCTTCTGCAGGGTACGCAGGCGGCATACGGCTACCTGCCCAAAGAAGCAATGATACGTCTTGCCGAAGCGCTGGGGGAACCTCTGAGCAGCGTGTTTGGCGTGGCCACTTTCTATGCACAGTTTCGCTTGGTTCCCCGTGCCAAGAACGTGGTGCGTATCTGCCACGGAACGGCCTGTCACGTGTCGGGCTCGCCGCTGGTGGGCTTGGAGGTCGAGAAGCATTTGGGTATCCAGGAAGGCGAAAACACTGAGGACATGATGTTCACGCTTGAGGGCGTGGCCTGTCTGGGCGCCTGCGGTATGGCTCCGGTGATGATGATCAACGAGCATACTTACGGCAAGTTGTCGCCGGATAAGGCCGTATCCAGCATAAAGGAATTTGCTGCGGCCGAGGGCAATGGTGGAAGTGAGACCGCTGAAGCGCCCGCCGATGCGGCCACCGAGGGTGAGGAGGCGTAGATGGCGCGCACAATCACACAGCCCACCATCCTGCGACCCCGGAAGGTGGAGCCGCAGGTAGAGATCGGCGTGTGCATGGGAACCGGTGGTATAGCAGCCGGCGGCAAGGAGGTCTTCAAGGCCTTCCAGGAGGGACTGGCCGCCTCCGGGGTTTATGGAGTGGTGAAACCGCGTGAAGACACTTGCGGCACCAGCTGCGCGTCTGTTACCGGTACCGGCTGCCGCGGCATGTGCGCCATGGACGTACTGGTGGACGTGACCACAACCAAGAATGGGTCTAAGGAAACGGTCACGTACGGCACGGTGACACCCACCATGGCGAGGAAGATTATCGAGGAACACATCATTGGCGGGGAGCCGGTGCACAAGTGGATCGTGCTGTCTCAGACGGAACCTACCTCGCACAACGATTTCTACGCCTACCAAGACCGGCTGGTGCTCCGCCACTGCGGCAAGATCGACCCCGAGGATATCGACGACTACATTGCTGAGGGGGGGTACCAGGGTCTTTTTCAAGCCCTGACCTCCATGACGTCGGACGAAGTCATCGAAGAAATCTTGGCATCAGGTATCCGGGGACGCGGCGGTGCCGGGTTTCCAACAGGAATGAAGTGGCGCTTCGCGCGCAATGCTCCGTCTCCTGATGGTCAGAAGTACTTCATATGCAATGGTGACGAGGGCGACCCCGGAGCCTTCATGGACCGGTCGCTCCTTGAGGGTGACCCGCACGCCGTGTTCGAGGGTATGGCCATTGGTGGATATGCCATCGGTGCCGCCGAAGGTTATATATACGTGCGTGCGGAGTATCCGTTGGCCATCAAGCGCCTGAAGATAGCACTGGAGCAGGCGGAAGAGCGCCATCTACTCGGCGACAATATCATGGGCTCGGATTTCTCCTTCCACATCAAGATCAAGGAGGGGGCCGGCGCCTTTGTTTGCGGTGAGGAAACCGCGCTTATGGGCTCTATCGAGGGCCGACGCGGCATGCCGAGCCTCCGGCCGCCGTTCCCGGCGGAATCGGGTCTGTGGACGCGACCCACCAACATCAACAACGTAGAGACCTTAGTCTGCATCCCCTGGATTATCACCAACGGCGCCGAAACCTTTGCCACCCGTGGCTATGAGAAATCTAAGGGGACCAAGGTGTTCGCCGTAACCGGTAAGGTTAAGCGGTCCGGACTGGCCGAAGTACCTATGGGCCTGACCCTGCGCGACATCATCTACAAGATCGCCGGCGGCATCAAGAATGATCGGGCCTTCAGGGCCGTGCAGTTGGGCGGCCCGTCGGGTGGCTGTCTTCCTGAATCTATGCTCGACACTGTGGTTGACTACGAGGCCCTCAACGAGACCGGGGCCATCGTGGGTTCGGGCGGCATGGTTATCATGGATGAGGACAACTGCATCGTGGACACGGCGCGGTTCTTCCTGAAGTTCACCCAGGCCGAGAGTTGTGGGAAGTGCATCCCCTGTCGAGTGGGTACCAAGCGTATGCTGGAGATCCTCGATCGCATCTGTGACGGCAAGGGCCGTCCGGAAGACATCCCGCTTTTGGAGGAGCTGTCGGAAAACATTAAAGACGGCTCGCTGTGTGCGCTCGGCGGCACTGCTCCCAACCCGGTGCTGACGGCGCTCAAGTATTTCCGTGAGGAGTTCGAAGAACACATCTTCGAGCACAAGTGTAGAGCAGGAGCGTGTGCGGCGCTTACCACATATTACATCGATGCGGAAGCCTGCACCGGCTGCCGCGCGTGTGCCCGTGCGTGCCCGGTGGACGCGATCTCGGGCGAGAGAAAATCACCGCACGTCATCGATTCCGAGATCTGCATTCGTTGCGGTGCCTGCTATCAGAAGTGCCGATTCGACGCTGTGAGGAGGAAGTGATGGCGTCTCTTCCTGAGACCGAGGTGAAGACCCTCACCCTGACCATCGATGGTCAAGAGGTGACGGTGGAACCCGGTACCACCGTGCTGGAGGCGGCGCAAAGTGTCGGTATCGACATTCCCACCCTGTGCCACGATCCGCGTCTAGAGCCGTTCGGTGCCTGCCGTTTGTGCCTAGTGGAGGTGGAGGGCGGTAGGGCTCCGATGCCGTCATGCGCGCTCAAGTGCGGTGACGGGATGGTGGTCCATACCCGTACCGAGCGGATCATGAAGCTGAGAAAGTTCGTTATTGAGCTGCTACTCTCCTACCATCCGCTCGACTGCCCGGTATGCGAAGCCGCAGGCGATTGTCGCCTGCAGGACTACGCGTATGAGTACGGTGTGGCCGTATCGCCGTGGGGTTGGCATCCTTTGGAGTTTGACACCCGCGACGACCATCCGAATATCGCCCGTGATCCTAACCGCTGCATTCTTTGCGGTCGTTGCGTGCGTATATGCCGCGAAGTCATGGGTATAGGCTGCTGGGGTTTCCGTAGTCGTGGTTACGACACCATCATCGACACGGCCTACAACATGCCGCTGGAGGCGGTGGACTGCGTGTCCTGTGGACAATGTGTGAGCACCTGTCCCGTGGGTGCCCTCAACATGAAACGCAGTCGGTTTGGCGCCCGCAACTGGCAGACGGAAAAGACCATGACCGTCTGCGACTATTGCGCTGTGGGATGTGAACAAGAGATCCAGACCTTCAGGGGTGAACTGGTTCGCGTGAAAGCTCCTACAGGCGAGGGAGTAAACGCAGGAAACCTCTGCGTCAAGGGTCGTTTCGGCATGGAGTACGTCAACTCCAACGAGCGACTCATCGCTCCGCTTGTACGGGGAGAAGATGGGCTGTTGGCCCCCACTACTTGGGATGACGCGCTGGCGCGTGTCGCAGAGGGACTGAAAAAGGCCAAGGCGGCCAAGGGTGTGGGCGTGATCGCGTCTGCACGCTGCACCAACGAAGAGAACTACCTGTTGCAGAAGCTGGCGCGCACGGTTCTGGGAACCAATAATATCGACAGCGGTGCCCGCTACAACCAGGCGGCGGCCGTGGCCACGGTGGGGAAGGTGCTGGGTTACCCGGCCATGACCAACTCCGTGGCCGATATTGTCGAGGCCGAAGTGTTGTTGATTGCCGGATCCAACACGACGGAAGAGCATCCGGTTCTGGCATTGCAACTTGTCAAGGCGGCACGCGAAGGCAAGGAGCTGATCGTAGTTGACCCGCGGCGTACGGACATCGCTAGGCGTGCCTCGATTCACCTGGCCGTCAAGCCGGGGAGCGATGCAGTGCTCTTCGCGGCCATGCTCAAGCATATTGTAGATAGCGGTTTGCACAACAAAGACTTCATCGCCGCTCATGCGGACGGTTTTGAGGAACTCGTAGAATCCGTGAAAGCCGTCACCATTGAGGCGGCGGCGGACGCCTGCGGCGTCCCCGCCGCCGACATCAAGTCCGCGGCGGAGCTCTACGCCAAGGCCGCGGCCGCTTCCATCTTCTACTCCGCAGGCCTGACTCAGCAGCATAACGGGGCGGCGGCCGTCACGGCGTTGGCGGATCTAGCGGTGGTCACCGGCAACATCGGCCGGGCCGGCACTGGGGTCAACGGTCTGGCCGGGCAGGCGAACGCTCAGGGAGCCTGCGATATGGGCTGCCTCCCGGACTACCTCCCCGGATACGTAGCACTTGACGATGCTGAAGCCGTGAAGACGGTAGAGGCAGTCATGGGTCGCGTATCTGACAAGATTCCCGGGCAAATCATTGGCAGCATGTTGCAGGGAATCGTCGACGGCCAGATCAAAGCTCTATATATCGTCGGCGAGAACCCGGCGATATCGGAACCCGGCGCAGCGGTGGTCAAAGAAGCGCTGGAGAAGGCCGAATTTCTGGTTGTGCAGGATATTTTCCTGTCAGAAACGGCCCGCTACGCGGATGTGGTACTGCCTGCGTGCGCCATCACTGAGCGCGACGGCACTCTGACCAGCACCGAACGCCGGGTGCAGCGTGTGCGGAAGACGATGGACTGTCTCGAGGGCGCTAAGGCCGACTGGGAGATAGTTCTTGCGATAGCCAACGAACTGGGAGCCGGCTGGACGTACACCTCTCCCGCTGAAATCATGGCCGAGATTGCTCTTGCGGTACCGACGTACGCCGGTATTTCTTACGAACGGCTTGAACAGGGTGGCATTCAGTGGCCTTGTGTCGATGCGGAGGACGACGGAACCCCTATTTTATACACGGAAGGGTTCCCCGGGGGTCGAGCATCTTTGGCCGCAATCGAGGTTTCTGATGCATCAGTGGCAGACATTGCGGCCGGCAATGGTTTCAGTCTGCTTCTCACAACCGGTATCGAACGAGAGCATTTTGGAACCGGCACTCGCTCGAGACGGGCTGCGGGTCTGACCGGACTGGTGAACGAAGGACGCCTGGAGATCAATCCTACCGATGCTACAGCATTGGGTGTGGCGCCGGGCGACCGGATACGGGTGACGAGTGTCTCAGGATCCATTGAGCCGGTGGCGGTGGTTACGGCTGGGGTGCCTCAGGGTCTGGTCTTCATGCCGCAGCATTATGTCGAAGCACCGGCAACGGCCCTGTTCCCGGCGCAGGTCGATCCCGTTACGGCGGTTCCGTTGCTGAAGGCGGTTGCCGTTAAGGTAGAAAAGGCATAGACTGATCTGAGCGCAATACGGGGACAAAGCGGGGGGGCGGCGCATTACGCGCCGCCCCCCCGCTTTGTCCATACCCGCTTACAGAGATTCAGTCACAGTGTAGGTCATAACGGCTAAGTTCACTTGGTCAAGGGCTCTATAATACAGCCTCTACAGAGACGCCCGACCGGTTGCGGGTTGTGCTCATAAGCTTCCTCTCTTCATACTACCGATTATACAAGGGTGATAGGACGACACAGGTCGTTATAGGCCGACAAGGCATGAGTGAAGTAGCAGCTATTATGTGTCGATAAGTAGGTCAGGAGTCTTTAGCCAGAGGGGAAAGCGATGGCCAACCGGCCGGGAGCTGTTGATTTCGGAACAGAAGCCGTCATGGTGGTTGATGATGAAGCGGGCGTCCGCAGGTTCCTTTCGCGGACCATCTCATCGGCAGGGCACGCGGTAGAGTCGTTCGGCAGTGCCGATGAAGCTTTTGCGCGGGTGCGGCCGGGTGTTTTTGCCGTGGCATTTGTGGATTTGCGCATGCCGGGACACGACGGTCTATGGTTCTACAGCGGGCGCCGGACAATCGGCGATTGAAGCTGGAAAACGAAGCCTACTGTTTACAGCTGGAGCGCCTGGTTGGCGAACGTACAACCGTCTGCCGGATATACTCGCTGTTCGCGAGAGGTACGAGGACAAAAAGCCTATGCATGCCGTTCGCCCTCGCACCGATGTCGTTGTCTAAGGATTGACTAAGTGGGTCTCGGGCCCTGCTATCAGATTTCCGGGTCTTCCTGGGGCTTCGGTTGTCCTTTGGCCGGCTTCTTCTTAGGCCTCGGTTTGCTTTTGTCCTCGCGAAGGGCGCGGGCTTTAGCAGTTAGATCGGCGAGTCGGTCCGCTACCATACGATTCACAGTACCTTCAGGATACACTCCGTTCTCGTCTGCTTCACCCGCGGGAGTTGCGGTCATCAACGCGATGCCTTCATCGATGGTGGATATGGGGTAGATGTGGAAAGTCCCGGCGGCGATCGCATCGCGCACCTCGCTGCGGAGCATGAGGTTGGGCACGTTGGTGCGGGGGATGAGGACCCCTTCGTCTCCACGCAGGCCCTTGGCCTTGCAGATCGCAAAGAATCCCTCGATTTTTTCGTTGACGCCACCGATGGGCTGTACCTGACCGCGCTGGTTGACGGACCCGGTGACCGCGAAACGCTGTTGGATAGGCAGACCCGACAGCGAGGACAGAAGGGCGTACAACTCGGTCGACGAGGCACTGTCGCCGTCAACTCCGCCGTACGACTGCTCAAATACCAGCCGCGCATTGATCGACAGCGGTTGGTCGGCAGCGTAGCGGGCGCCGAGGTAGCCGGCCAGGATGAGCACGCCCTTGGAGTGGATGGGGCCACTCATGTCCACTTCGCGTTCAATATTGATGAGCTCGCCATCGCCCAAGCGGTGAGTGGCCGTTACGCGGCTGGGCTGTCCCCAGGCGTAATCTCCGGTGCTGGACACAGACAGGGCATTGATTTGTCCCACCACGGCGCCTTCGGTGTCTACCATGATGGTTCCATCAGCTATCACTTCGCGTACACGCTCTTCGATGCGATTGGCACGCCGGATGTGTTCGTTTATGGCGCGCTCCACATGTTCGGCCTTTACAATGGTGTCGGGCGCGTGGCCATTGCTGTGGAGGGCCCAGTACGCGGCTTCACGGACAAGATCCGCCAGATCGGCAAAACGCACGGATAGCTTCCGCTGATCCTCTACCAGGCGCGATGCCTGTTCTACTACTCTTGCCACGGCTTCAGGAGTGAGGTGCGGCAGATTCTCCACCTGGCAGATATGCCCAACGAACTTGCAGTAAAGATGCTCATTGTCCTCTGTGCGGTCGAGCATCATGTCAAAGTCGGCCTTGACTTTGAAAAGCTCTTGGAAGTCGGGATCGAGCTGATAGAGAAGATAGTAAAGGTAAGGCTCACCCATGATCACGATCTTGGCGGAAAAGGGGATAGGCTCCGGATCCAGTGTGGATGTTGTAGCCCATCCCATCTGCTGGGCTATGTCCTCGATGTTGACCTGCCCGGTTTTGAGTGTGCGTTTGAGGGCGTCCCATGCGTACGGTTTGGTTAGGATATCGCGGGCCTCGAGGACCAAGAAGCCCCCGTTGGCCGCGTGCAGCGCGCCCGGCTTTATCATGTTGAAGTCCGTAACCAGCGCGCCGAACTGGGCCATGTGTTCCACGCGTCCCACCAAATTTTGGAACGTGGGGTTGCTCTCGTTGACAATGGGAGCACCGTGCACGGACGAATTGTCGACCAATACGTTCACTCGATAGCGGCGGAAGGTGGACTCGTTCCTGATGCCACCGGGGATGGGGACACCCATGATCATGACCGGCTGGTCTTCGTCCCTTTTGCGAAAATCGTTGGCGTTTGCCACGACGTCCTTCAGCACCGCTTCAAGGTATGCGGCAATTTCATCTACCTCTTTCCACTTATCTGCCAGATCCTCAACTAGGTGCTGGGCGGCAAAAGTGGACACCTCGCGGTCCAGGTTGTGCTGAGCCTCACGACCGTGACGCTCATCTTGGCGAACCTGACGCATAACGTCTTGGAGTTCCTCGTTGAGCTGCTCCAGCCCCTTGTCGATTTCCTCCTGGCGCTCCTTGGGTAGTTCGTTATAGAGCTCGCGGGGCATCGGCTGTCCGTCGGTCGTGCGCGGCGCGAAAGCTAAGCCGGCCGGGGTGCGCATGATCGTGAAACCGCGGGATTCTGCTAGTTCCTTCAGCGCTTTGAAACGCGTTTCCTGCTGTTCGCTCACCTTCTGCTGGATCTCGCGTTTTTGGTTCTCGTACTCCTCGCTCTCAAACGCCTGACTGATGGCCGATTGCAGTGCTTCTACCAGGGTTTCCATGTCGGAGCGGAACTCGCCGGCATGGCCGGGGGGCATCTTGATGGCGTTGGGTCGATGAGGTGTGTCAAAGTTGTGGACGTACACGTAGTCGGCCGGGATGGGCAGGTTCTCCGCCTCGCGCTCGAGGAACTCGTTGACGGTCCTTGTCTTGCCGGTACCGGGGGCCCCCAGCGCGAATATGTTGTAACCGTGGCTGCGGATACCTACCCCGAAATCGATGGCATTCACCGCACGTTCCTGTCCGATAATTTCGACCAGCGGGGGAAGATCGGCAGTTGTGGGAAACGCGAAAGTCGTAGGGTCGCACGTGCGATATGTTTCTTCCACGGAAAGCGCACCGGGGCGCTGTTTTGCTGTCCCCTCGGGCTGCTTGGGCATCGGGTCATCTCCTATCTACAGTTGGCTGATTTGCGGCTGGCTGATTTGTGGCGCGTGCAACCTTGAGTCTAACGAGTTGTCGTCCATTATTGAATGCCCTATGACGAGAAGGCTAAAACCAGTTGCCGCGCGTGTTGCGCAGTGTCCCGCGGGAGTGTAGACGATGGAGCGCAGAGGCGGTATGTGGGTGCGCACGTACTCGTAAGTGCCGGGGAAGCGGCGAATGTAAAACGGCGGCGCCGACGGGGATGGAGTGCAGGTGAGGTGTCCGAGGGGGGACTTGAACCCCCATGAGCTATGCGCTCACTAGGCCCTCAACCTAGCGCGTCTGCCAATTCCGCCACTCGGACAGGAGCAACGACTGGAGTATAGAGCGTGCTCCACAGAGCGTCAAACAGACTTGGCAAGAGCGAACGAATGTTCTATACTGCGATGGGGCGTACATACGTTCGTATTGTGGATTATTGACCATGGACGGTCTTGCCATGCCGTTGACAGAAAGACAGCTTGCAATACTGGAGGCAATTGAAGATCTGATGCATCGGAATGGCTACCCGCCTACGGTGCGCGAGATAGGTTCTGCTGTTGGTCTTTCATCCCCGGCGTCGGTGCAAAATCATCTCCACGCTTTGGAGAGGGCGGGCTACGTACGGCGAGGATCCCTGAAGCGCAGAGCTTTGGAGATAGTGAAAGGTGCTGGAGGGCGCACGGGTAGAGGCATACCCCACAAGAGTTCCATGGTGGTTCTTCCCCTCGTGGGGCGGGTGGCGGCAGGAACTCCGCTTCTGGCGGATGAGCATGTAGAAGAAGAGCTCCAGGTACCAGATTATCTGACTCAGGCCGGTGACTGCTTCTTGTTGCGGGTCAAAGGATCCTCCATGATCAACGCCGGCATCCTGGATGGGGATTTGGTGGTTGTACGGAAGCAGGGAACAGCGGTAAATGGAGACATCGTAGTGGTTGTCTTGGGGGAAGAGGCTACCGTGAAGCGCTTTTTCCTGGAAGAGGACCACGTGAGACTTCAGCCGGAAAATGGCCAGATGGAACCTATTATTGTCCGGGAACCGGTTATCGCCGGCAAGGTTGTCGGTGTTATGAGGAGAATTTGATGTGCGCGGATACGGCAAGGGTGGTCTGCCGCAACGCACAAGGCCGGAAGAGTGGTGAGGCTCTCGGGGGTGAACAGCTCTGTCTGGTATGGGTTGATTCCGACCACTACCCGGCGGAAACGCATATCGAATGCGCGGTTTCAACCGAGCCTGAAATGGTAGAAGCCGAGATCTGTGTGCTGGCGCGGGTCATGGAGGCGCTGACGGTAGGGTCCGCGTGTGTGGTGTGTGGGGGCGGCCTGGAGGAGAGTGGCGTAGCAGACATACGCGGTCCAGGGAGTGCGCACGAAGGCCTGCTGTGCCGTTGCTGCGGAACGTCGGTGAAAAGAATAGACATGCATTGTGCCGGACAGCGTACGCCGCGCGAGTGTTAGTCATTTGATTGGCGGCAGTAGCGTGGGATGGGCACTGCACTGCCATATGCAGTTCATAGGCTGTGTATTTGCAACCTGCGGTGCGTCGGCTATACTACCCGGCGCTGATATGATCCTCGGTAGCTCAATTGGCAGAGCACTTGGCTGTTAACCAGGGTGTTGCAGGTTCGAGTCCTGCCCGAGGAGCCAAAATTCAATCCGCTGATTTCAGCGGTTCTTGTTTAACGCAAGACCCCGTGGGGTGATCCCCTCGGGGTCTCGTCG
>JAAYZX010000022.1 GCA_012514635.1 Actinomycetota bacterium | reverse complement strand
GGTCCTTGTACCGCCGGAAGGGCAGCACCCCCTTGCCGGCGCGGTCGACGTGGGCAATGTCGATGCCCATCTTGGCGAGTTTCTGTTCTGGAATGGTCATGCGTGCCTCCTTGGGTTCACGTGAACGAGATACAGCGCCCGTCAGGCCGGAAACGGCTCACCATGTCTCCGCCGCTACCCCTTTATACCGCTCATGACGACACCCTGCAAAGTACTCTTGGAACAGGAAAAACAGAATGATCGGCGGCAACGTCATCAAGACACTGCCGCACATCAACGGGTGCTCCTTGGGCTCCTCCGTCATCCCCCCCGCTGTCTCGCGGAAGTAGTGGAGCCCCACAGAGATGGGGAACTTACTCGAAGCATTGAGGTAGATCATCGGCTCAATAAACGAATTCCACTAGCCGATTCCAGAGATGATGGCGAGCGTAGCGATGACGGGCTTGCATAGCGGCATGACGATCCTCCAAAAAATCCGCAAGTAGCTCGCCTCATCGATGAGCGCTGCCTCATCAAAGTCTCTGGGAATCGTCTGTATGAACTGGCGCATCAGAAAGATCAAGAACGCACCTCCGCCGAACCAAGCAGGAATCCACAGTGGCCGCCAGGTATTCAGGAACTGCAGGCCAGTCCACTCCCCGAACTTGAAGAACATGATGAATCGAGGAATCAGGGTCACCTGCGCCGGCATCATCATAGTGCCAAGCGTGATCAAAAACAAGAGGTCTCTGAAGCGATAGATGAACCGGGCAAAGCTGTACGCAACGAGCGAACTCGTTAGCACCGTACCCAAGGTGGCAAGGCTAGTGATCACAATGGTGTTGTACACCCATCGGCCAAAGGGTACCATGCTGACCGTCTGCACATAGTTGCTCCACCGGAGTTCGGATGGAAACAAGGTGGGCGGCCAGTTGTACACCTCCCACGGGCCTTTGAGCGAACTGGCGAGGGTGTAGAAGTAGGGAAAGAAAAAGAGCGTCGCTAGAGCGATGGATAGGATATGGAGAAGCGTGGTACGGAGCCCCTCCGCCAGTTGGCCCCATGAGCTTGCCGAGTCTGAACGGTCAGTGGCGCTGTCGTCTCCATGCTAGGCCGCACCTCCATAGTACACCCAGCGGTCGGATAGCCGTACGTTCGCAATCGTTAGTGCCATGACGATCACCGCAAAGATCCATGCCAAGGCGGAGCCGTACCCCATGCGGAAGTAGGAAAAAGACTGCTGGTAGATATGCAGAGCAAAGAACCAGCTCGCGTAGAACGAGAGTGTCAATTCCTCTGTGTAAATGAGCGGGCTCACAGGGACACCCGCGGGGCGAAACGGATCACGAGGTGGTTCAGGATCTTGGCCCAGTGACGGGTGGGGGCCGTCCACTTGTTCGTGATGTTCTGGGTAGCCAGGTACAGGAGCTTGCGCACGGCGTCCGGCGTGGGGAAGGGGCCCTTGGTCTTGGTCACCTTGCGCAACTGGCGGTGGTAGTTCTCCCCGGTGTTCGTGGTGTCGATCAGCCGGCGGATCTCGGTCGGGAAGTCAAAGTAGGCGGTGAGTTCCTCCCAATGGTTCTCCCAGGAACGGATGGCGATCGGATAGCGCGCCCCCCAGGTCGCCTTGAGCCGCCCCCAGGCGGCGTCGGCGGCCTCACGGGTGGCGGCGCCGTACACCTGCCGCAGATCCCCCATGAAGGCCTTGCGCTCCTGCCAGGGCACGTACTTGAGGGTGTGGCGGATCTGGTGGATGACGCAGCGTTGCACGATGGTCTCGGGGAAGATGGCATGCACCGCCTCGGGGAACCCCGTCAGCCCGTCCATGCAGGCGATCAGGATGTCCTCCACCCCCCGCGCCTGGAGATCGGCGAGCACCGAGAGCCAGAAGTTGGCCCCCTCGCCCCCGTTCCCGATCCAGTGTCCCAACACGTCCCGATGCCCCTCCATGTCCACGCCCAAGACCACGTACACGGCGGTGTTTTCCACTTTGCTGTCGCGGCGGATCTTCATGTGCACGGCGTCCAGGAACACGATGGGGTAGAGAGCGGCCAAGGGGCGGTTCTGCCAGGCCTCCACCAGCCCCCAGACCTTGTCGGTCACGGTGGAGAGGGTGGCGGCGGAGACCTCCACCCCGTAGAGATCCCGGAGCTCCTCCTGGATGTCCCGCGTGCTCATCCCGCGGGCGTAGAAGGAGATGATCTTGTCCTCCAACTCGTTGCTGCTGGCGACCATGTGCTTGGGCACGATGTGGGGGCTGAAGGTGCCGTTGCGGTCGCGGGGCATCTGGATGGTGGTCTCGCCGAGGGAGGAGCGCACGGTGCGGGGATAGCGGCCGTTGCGGCTGTTGCCGCTATTACGCCCCTCGGCCTC
>JAAYZX010000021.1 GCA_012514635.1 Actinomycetota bacterium | reverse complement strand
GGGCGGGTATTCACCCAAGCAAACGGTCTTGCGCACAACGAAGTCAAGGTCATGCTGCAGGATGCAGATGGGAACCTGTGGCTGGGGACCTCTGACGGCCTCACGCGGATCACGGCATCCGTGCTGGTGCAAATGAGCGGAAACGGGGTAGATTGAGTTCACTTAGCCACGTAAGGGAGAGAACGGGTCTACAGGCACAGGCATTGGGGCATGGGGCGTCAGGAGGGTCCCCCACAGATGGGTGAATGGTGGTTTCTCGACGGCGAAGGAAACCGGGTGGGGCCGCTGGCGTTGGAGGAACTGCGGGCGCAGGCCCGTGTCGGCCGCATCGGTCCCATAGATCTGGTCTGGCACCCGTCGCGGGGCGAGTGGAAGCAGGCGATCGAGATCGAGGGCCTCTTCCCCGTGTCCGAGTTCGAAAGAGCACGGTCGACGTACTCCGAACTGGCCGCCCTCTGGAGAAGTGGCAGAGTAGGGGAGGCGGAGTTCAGGGAAGCCGTCAACCGTCTTCGTCTCAGAGACGGCTCAGGTACATGGTGGCAGGTGCGGGCCGATGACGGCGCTTGGCTTCGCTGGAACGGCGCCGCGTGGGCAGAAGGGGTGCCTGAGACCATGGGCGGCACAGGGCCCTTTGGGGGCCCGCATGGCGCGGCCCAAGGATCTCCCCGCTCCTTGGGTGAATTCGGTCTCATGCTTCTGCGGGGGTTGGGGAAGAGTCTCCCCAAGAGGATTGTGTTCGCCGTGGTGCTCTTCGTTCTCGTGTGGCTCATCCATACGGCCGTAATGGTGTTCCTGAACGACGGGTGGGCCAAAGTGGGCAACTGGTTCCTGGGGATGATCCTGGTGGTGCGGGGCGGCGAACTCGGCGGCACCTTCTTCTGGATGCTGCTCATGATGCTCGTGACCGTTCTGATCACGCGGCTTCGCAGAGAAGGCGCGCGCAAACTCCAACAGGACATCGTCGGCGTGGGCCGTGCGATCTCGTGGGCGTTCTCGCGCCCGGGCAGGTGGGGCTTCGCCGTGATGTTCGGATTCGCCGCCGTCACTCTCCTTATCAGCTTTCTGGTGTTTGCCATCGGGAACCCGTATACACCCAACCGGCTGGTCAGTCTGTTCTTCGCGGCGCTGCTGCTATTGTCGCTCTCGAGCGGAGAGGGCGGCTTGGTGCTGCTGGTCTCCCGACTGGCCTGGTTTGATTTTCAACGCCTGTTCGGAGTTAAGCCGGTTCGGCTTTTCCAACCTGAGAAGGTGGTCCTCACCGTGGTGGGTGTCGCCGGCGGGGCGCTGCTTGCGACGGTGCTGCCCTTCCTTCCCACCAGCGGATGGTTCGCCGTGTTGGCGCTGATAGTAACGGGGGCCATCATGGTGGCGCTCGGGGGAAGGGGTGTTCCCTCGGGTGGTTTCCTGCTGTTGGGGGCCGTGCTTTCGGCCGCCACGGCCCTCCTGCTGGCCGATCAGGGCTTTGCGCACGATTGGGGGTGGCAGGAGAGCGGGCGGGACGTGGGGAGACTGATCCAATCGCCTGGTTTCGGACGCGCGGCGACCCACAGCATGGCGGCGGCCATCGGTGCGGTGCTGGGGGCGCTGCTGCCCGGCGCCGTCGCCGGGGTGACCGCCTCGGCCGGCGGCGCCACACCGCCGGTGTCGGCGCCGCTGCCGCCCACCCGTATCCTGCAGGGGGAAGACGCCCTGGGCTGGCTGCAACAGCAGGGCTTGGTCGCGCAGACCCCTGAGGGAGGCTGGGTCAAGACCGGGGATTGGGGCAACGCCACGGCTCCCGGCGGCGGTATGAAGGGGTACGTGGAGGGAGCGCAGCCCACACCCGCAGGCGTGGACCCAGACATGGTCATTCTGGTGGAGGGGGAACCAGGTTCCGCAACTGAGCCGGGAAGAACCGAGCCTTACGATTCGGGTGTGCGCCCACCCGACGAGCGCCCACCCGACGACGAGGAAGGCGCAGAGGGCACTGAGGGCGCGGAAGTCGAAACGGCCGAACCCGAGGGCCGGGCACCGGACGAAACGCAGAAGCCTCCCGAGGGGGCCGTCGAGGGAGAGCCCGCGGAGCCTGAGACACCCCCCGATCACGACGAGACTCAGCATGATACCGATAGAGATGAGGATCGGGCCACCACCGACCGGGAGGAGTCCGAGGTCCCCGTCGACCCGGAGGCGGCAGAAGCCCCCGCGCTCCCGGAAGGCGCAGAGGTTCCTGCAGATGCGGAAGACCCGGAATCCCCGGACGCCGTTCCGCCGGCTGTTCCGGGTTCCAGTGAGGTGTCCGGCGTAGACGGCCAGGAAGGCTCTCGGCAGGGTCCCGAGCCGGAGATAGCGGGAACCGGTCCGGCACTGCACGGAGCACCGGCCGAGAATCCTCACACGGCATTCGAGGGAGGCCGGACGGGATGCGGGCCGGGCCGGCCCGGACTCCCCGCGTTCTTTGTAAACACAGCCATCCTCAACTTGGTAATTCAAGACACAATGTACCGTTGGTCGGGCCTTGGGCCCTCCGTCGATCTCACCCTGACCTACAACAGCGTCGGAGGCGCCGAACGGGGAGCCTTCGGGTTCGGATGGTCGTTCGCGTACGAGTGGTGGCTGGTACGCTCCGGTTCTCGCGTCACGGTGTGCAAGGGCTCCGGGCAGAGAGAGGAGTTCACGCTTCCCAACGGAGCCACATCTGCAGCGGGCTCCCAGGAACTCCTCCCGGCCGCCGGCGGCGCCAACCGCCTGCTGTACCGAGGAGATCACTGGGAATATAGGAAGAAGGGGTCGCGGCTGCGGTATCGCTTCGATCAGACTCCCGGGGCGGAAACGGCCCGTCTGAACCGTGTGGTTGATTCTTGCGGGAACGCTCTCGCAGTCGAGTATGACGAGAGGGGCCGTATGCGCGTGCTCGTCGATGCCGCGGGTAGAACGGTCTCATTTCGATATGGCGAGACCGGTGAGTGCACCGGCTTCCTACTTCCGGACGGACGTGAGGCGTCATTCGGCTACGATGCGAAGGGGGACCTCGTCCGCACAGTTGACCTGCTGGGTGTGGTGTGCGAGTACTCGTACGACAGTGACCATTCTTTGACCCAGATGGTTGTCGGGCGCGAACGAAGGACCACCGTCTTCGGCTACCAGGGGACGGGCGCCCGGAAACGGGTGGCTTCCGTGACCGACGCCCGCGGGAACCAGACACGCTACCAGCTGATGGCCACTGATCCGGTGGAGGTGAAGGCCACCCGCCCGGGCGGCCGGGACACTCTCTACACCAGTCGAAACGGGCTCACGGAACGGATAACCGATCCCCTGGGGCACTATGAGGAGACCGTGTTCCGTGGCGGGCTTCCGGTTGCCTACAGGAACAAGAACGGCGAGATCACCGAGGCCGACTGGGACGAACACGGCAACGTGGTAGAGGTCCGCGGAGCCGACGGCAGTGTGGCCCACTACCAGTACGATGCCGAGTCTAATCTGGTGCGCGCCGTCGGTCCCCAGGGAGAGAGTTGGGCGTTCACCTACAACGAACAGCGGGGGCTGACAACGATCACGTCCCCTCTGCAGACCGTCATCACCTACACCTACGATCCCTCCGGCCGGCTGATCGCCCTGTCCCACTCGTCCGGGGGGCAGACCTCTCTGAGTTACGATCGCTTCGGCAATGTGGCGAGAACCACAGACCCGCAGGGCCACGTCACGTCCTTCGTCTACGACGAATGGGGATTGCGTCTCATTTCGTCCACCGACGTACTGGGACGGACCACCCACTTTGAGTACGATGAGAACGACCGCCTGGTGCGCATTCACCACCCGGGCGGCGCTTCTCAAACCCACGCGTACGACTGCTGCGCCCCCATCCTTTCCGTGGACGAGAACGGCGGCAGCGTGGGGTACGAGCGAGATCCGCTGCTGAATATCACCCGGCTCATAGACCGCGGGGGCAATCACACCGACTACCGCTACGACACCGAGAGCAACCTCGTGGAGGTCACAGAGGCAGAGGACCGACGGACTCGCTTCGTGTACGACGCGGCCGGCAGGCTCGTCAGCATGAGCGACGCCATGGGCCGCGAGACGACCTTCGCTTACGATCCGGCGGCCAACCTTGTCGGTCTGATAGATCCGGCCGGCCACGAGACCCGATTCACCTACCATCCGCGGAGCGCTCTGGCGTCGATCACGGATGCCGGGGGCCACGCGGTGTCGATGCTGTACGACCTCGCGGGCAGGCCGGCGAAGGTGATCAACGCTCGGGGCCAGGAAGTAGCCTTCGCCCACGACCTGGAAGGCCGGGTGACGGCCAAGTTATACGACGGCGTAAAGGTGGTCTCCTATGAGTATGATCGGGCCGGGAACCTCCGGCGCATGATCGATCCCACGGGGACCACGGAGTATGAGCTTGACGCCCGCGGTCTGCCGAACTCGATACGTTATTTCGACGGCACCCAGGTTCAATACACTCATGACGCGCGGGGAAACGTCATCTCCCTCACCTATCCCGGCGGCCTCACGGCCACGTACGAATACGACGCCCGAGACCGTGTGCGCCGCGTTCATTTCGGGGGGGCCGGCCTTGAGCTCCGCTATGACAAGGCGGGGCGGTTGACCGGAGAGATCCGCTCCAATGGCCGCGTCACGGCCTACGGGTATGACGAAGGCGGGTTCTTCCGAGAGATAACGCACAGCGGGCACGGGGTGGGTATGGTGACTATTCGATACGAGCGGAACACCTCCGGCGACATAGTTGAGGAGCACGTCTCCGGCGAATACGGGGTCCACATGGCCGATCCCGCGGCTACTTTTACATATGATGAACTGGATCTCATCGCTCAGAGCCCCAACTGCCGGTATCGGCATGATGAAGACGGCAACCTCGTTGCCTGTCAGAGCCGGAACACCCTTGCAACATATGATCCGGAGAACCGACTGCTTTCGATAGAACGGGACAACAGACGGACACGCTACGCATACAACGGCACTGGGGATAGGGTAATCGTGGAGACCGATGATGAACGTCTGTGTCTCCACTACGACCGCGCGGGCAAACTGCTATTCGAAACAGACGGCGCCGGAGGCATACGGCACCGATACCTGTATGCGGCCGACCGGCTGGTGGCACTGATGGACGGCGAGGATGAAGTCTTCTTCTACCACGCGGATAACCGCGGCAGCACCATCCTGCTTACGGATGCGGCCGGCGAGGTGGTGACCTCCTACGGGTACTCACCCTTTGGCACAGTGGCCGTGGACAAGAAGCGAGACGTCCGCAACCGATTCACCTATATCGGGACCTTCGGCGTCACCGACGAAGGTGGGGGGCTGTATTTCATGAAGAACAGGTACTACGACTCCGCCATGCGCCGCTTCCTGCAAAGGGATCCGCTTCGGTTCGCGGCGGGAACGAACCTGTACGCCTACGCCAACAACAACCCTCTCAGCCTCGTGGACCCACTGGGTTTGGCATCGTGTTTGGTATCGCCAGGTGACACGTCCTTAGTGCTCGGATTCAGCAATTTAATGTTCAGCTTTCTTGGATGCGTCGTGGCAGTTGGAGGCGGCGTCGCTGTTTTAGGAGGGTCGACCATTGCCGGCCCCGGTGTGCTGTTGGCAGGGACCGCGTATACCATCGGCCGGTTCGCGGTTGCTTTCAGGCAATTTGATGCCGCCTTCCGTGGCGAGGCGGTGTGCAACGAGAAGAGTAACTACTCGATCGCGCGGGCCAGCCCTTTGGGTGGTTTGCCTTTCTTCAAAGGCGCCACGTACATCATGGAACTCAACGCCAAGGGGGTTGCCTGGGAATTGGGCAAGGCACTCATGGGAGATTACGGGAATATTCTCGACGCGGCTGAGGATGTGACCAACATATACGTTGTTCCGGACGAATGCGTGCCCGCAATCTCCGGCGGTACGGTGACGGTTCCATGAGAGCGATTCGGGTGACGGCGAGAAAGGGCGGAGAAGCGTGTCGCACAGGGTCAGGTACCGCTACGATTCACTGAGCCGCTTGGCTGAGGCGTGCTACGAGGGGGGGCCGACGGTCACGTACTCATACGATCGGGCCGGAAACCTGGCTTCGGTCGTATCGACCGGCGCAGAGGGAGCCCCGGCGGCCGCCCCTGTTCCGGACGCCCTCGCGCCGTCCGCGGAAGCCTGGTTCTACTTGGCGGAGGGAAAGGAAACAGGACCGGTTTCGCGAGAGCAGTTGGAAGGATTGCTCGCTACCGGACGGCTTTCCCCTGCGACCTTCGTCTGGAGGGCCGGCATGTCCGAGTGGAGCAGGGCCGCCGAGGTGGGGCTTGCGGTTGGCGCCCCCGGAGGTGCCGCGCCGCCCGGGGCGCCGATCACGGCCGATCAGGACGCGAAATGGTACCTCAGCCGCGGAGAAGGACACCACGGTCCGTTCACTCTCCAGCAAGTGCAGCAGTTCTTGAGGGATGGACAATTGGCTCCCGGGGATCTCGTGTGGCATCCAAGTCTGGTTGATTGGATGACTATTGAGGAGGCTCGGGGTAGGGTCGCCGGTCTCATGTGAGGATCCGCTGCCGCCGGCCGGCACGGCCGGCGGCAGCGGATCCTTCTCTATTCCACGAACGGACGCAGGGTGGCGGTGCCTACCCACTGGTCAACTGCGAGGTCGATGAACACCGGTTGGTCGCTGGTGGGCGGGAGTTCGAGGTGTTCGGTGAAAGACGAGACGATGATGTGCTGGATGACTTCTTCGAATTCAGCTTGAGCCTGCTGCGAGTCGCCCCCCTGCCAGCTCTGATCGTCTATGGAGAAGGTGGTCATCACCGGGAAGATGGCCAATATATCCTCTTGCGCGATGGTGCCTCGTTGCCCGTGCCCGGATATCTCTACACCCAAGGAGCCGTCTCCCGTCATCTGCCCAATCACAGTGGCGCCTTCGAAGTAGGCTCCCTCCACGTGCCACTGCCCGAAGCCTTCTCCGCTCAGCTCATCCGTATCGGGGTCGAGCCTGACCACTGCGGACCAGTCGACGGTGAAGTAATGCTGATTCTCGGAGTCCTCCCAGAACGCCTCCACGTCCAGCTGCCAGACTCCGCTTTCGTGGGCCACATCTTCAGTGCCTTGAGTACCGGGCGGGCGGTCGAAGATCTCACCGGTATGGATATCGATGACGACGAAGATCTCGATGACCACAGTTGTGGGTTGCACCACAATGATGCGGGTGTGGTCGAAGTCGGGCCAGCGGGAACCGGTGTATCTCGGGGTTTTGGATGTTGGCCTAGGGGCTGCTAGGGGATTCCCGCATTCGCATCGCACTCGGGGTACACCATAGCGGTCTACCAGCACCATCTGCCCCTTCTGCAGCACTGACTGTCGGGGAGTGGGCTTACCGTCACGGAAACCGTGGTTGGTAACACGCGTGTCCTGCGTGAGCATGAACGGCGTGAGCTCGTCGAAGTAGGCAGGCAGTTGGGAGGGTTGGATCTGGGATCCTCCACTCCATTTGAAGGTGGGATCTGCATTGAGTGCCGCGCAGAAGGCCGCCGCCTTGTCCGGATTTTGCTCAAAGAAGCGGAGTTGGGCCTCCTTGTCAACCAGTTGTTTGCTCTTGGAGCCGCCATAGAGGGCCGGGGTGTCGCCGCCGTAGGCGGCTACCTGGATGGCGCCACTCGAGGGGGTGGTATCGTTGGTAGACAAAGGAGAGGTGGGCATGGTTCTACTGAGCAGGGTGGTGCCGGGGATGTCGAGTGTGGAGGTAGGGCCGACCGGCACGAAGGCTTCACCCGTGAACGACTCCGGTCCGGCGGTTCCTGCCGGTTCTAAGAAAATCTCCCCCTCCTCTTGAGCGAAAGCCACGAGGGTTGTGGGAGTGGAATCATTGGCCTGGCTACCGGAGGTCGATTTTTCGTCGTCTGTGCGCAGGGCGAAGAAGATGCCGACTCCGGCTCCAACGAGCACTATGACGGCCGCTACTATGCCGATAATAAGACCCTTGTACCGTCGATTGGGGGGTGGCGAAGCTCCGGGTGGCCAAGCGGCACTGGGACTTGGTCTAGGCGGCGGGGGTGGCTGTTGTCCATATGAGTTGGGCGGAGGCGGGGTCGACGCATTCGCTCCTTGGGCTGCGGTGTCCGGGATGTCTTGGAGCGGGGCGGCATCGGTAGAAGGAATCTTCTGGGTCGTCTTCTCTGTCGCTTGTTGGATGCGGGCCCCACAGTTCTTGCAGAAGACTGCACCCTCTTCCAGAGGTTGACCACAGTTGGCGCAATGCATGCTTTCCCTCCCTGCAACGGTTGTGTGTTTACGTGTGCCCCGCAATTCATTCGATTTCAGATTAGTGCAGAACGCATCGGGAGTCTAGATTGCTGTTGGCAGGACTGTGGTCGGAGGGGTGATATTCGTGCGCACTGTCCCTAGTGAGCTTCTACGACCACGAGTGCATTCCGGACGGCGGGCTCTAAGGGGTTGCAGCTGAGAGCGATGAGCAGGTTTGCCCGCGCCCGCGCACGCAGCCAATCGGGGCTCTGGGCGCGCACAGTGGTGCAGATGGCCCTGCGCTCCTCTGTCGTTGCCAGGGAGCCGGACGCCTCCCCAGGTGGATACGGTGCCGATTGCGGACCGTAAATACGCACGGTGTCGACCAAGTCAAGAGCAGCGAGGCCCGCTACATACCAGAGATACCAAGAAGTGGCAGTAGCTTGGGCGGCATCTTCGAGAGTAGCCAGGGCCAGACAGCGATTATCGATGGCTGCCGCATAGCGGCTCGGCATATCGCCATCCAGAGCTTGTACCGCCATCTCTGCGTATATGTGTGCCTCTGTCAGTCTGGGCTCGGGCGAGAACGGCATGATACCGGCTGCTGCACGCGCCAGCGTCACCGATCTTTCTGGGGCCAGGGAAGGGTTTCTGGCAGAGAGGTTGTCGAGCGTAAGTACCAAGAACGGCACAAGGGCGAGGGCGAAAGATATAAGCGCCGCTCCAAGCAATCCCCACCGAAAAACCACCGAAAGTGGTCCGGGAGGCCTGGTTGCTCTGAGGCGACGCATCTGTCGGTTGGCGCGTCGCTCAGCCTTCTTTCTACGCTCCTGATGGCGATGCGAGCGTCTCAGGCCCGGGAATCCGGATGCCGTGTCGGTCGCAGAAACGAGGTACGTTGCACTGCGGCGAGGAGCAGGATCAGGTGAGGTATCCGAGTCATCGAGGTCTTCCTGTTCTGCAGACTCGCGAGCGCTCTTGGTGGTGAGTCTTTGGGAAACACCCGGCCAGAGGATCTGGGCGCGGGCGTCAACCGACGCGATGCCTGTGCTGAGGAGAAGCATGCCCATGCCCAGTGCGGCCGGGTTGCCCCAGAGGGGACGGATGGCTCCATGAAGCAGCCAGTACGTCAAGGCCAATGCGAGTGCGAATTCCCAACCGAATTCTCCAGGCCGGTTTCCCCAGCGGGCCTCGGTGCGAGGCGGACGACCACGACCCAACCAAGAGCTACGCCACGCTCTCCATCCCGAATTAAACCTGGGCCACGTCATACCTATGAGACCGGTGAGCAGACCGCCGGCCAGGAGTAGGACGCCGGGAAGCCCATTTTCGCCCAGAGCGCGGAACACCCATGAGCCGGCGCCGGTGGAATATTGTTGGGGAACCTGTCGATTGAGATAATAGGCCTGCTCCAGCTCCCCTGTGCCTGCCCCAAGCCACGGAGCATGACTAAACTCCTTCCAGGCGACACGCCAAGGCTCGTAGGGGAGTTCATGGGTCAGCTCGCGAATGCCGAGGATGTCGGCCGTCTGTACCCGTAGCCAGTGGCCGGGCGGGCCCACGTGTCTCTCCAGGAGGATGTAACCGTACACTCCCCCGGCGAGCACGATGGCCAGAACTATACCGCTGAAAATGATACGCATGCGGGCGGAGACGGAGACCCATCTCTCCAGCAAGGCAAGAATCGCACCTGCGAACGAAGTGACCAATATCCCCACCACGAGGATGAAGACGAGGGGTCTGGCTCCTAGCGTGTCCGCTCCGTTGAGTGCGTAATCATTGAGCCCGGGGAATGCCCACACCATAAGCACGGCGGGTATCAGAGCACATGTTGTCATTCGGAGCCGTCCAGGGAAGAAGATAAGAGCGAGGACGGCGGTAACCCCTAGACATAGCCAGGCCGCGGCCGCCTGGGCGAGTACTGCCAGAGCCAGCAGGCCAAAGACCGACCCCAAAGCCGGCCCACGCAGATACGAGGGTCTACGAGGATCGGCCGCCAGCCACAACATCGGCCACACAAGGCTAAGGGACAGCGCTGCTACACTTTCTGGGTCTCCTCCCGGGAAGACGAGTGTTGCCCTTCCCGGCTCCCCCCGGATCAGAAGAGCGGGACCATCAGGAGTGGCCACAGCTTTCACTATGACGGCCACCACGAGCGCCAATGCCACGGCCAGCAGTAGATAGTGCATGGCCCGCAGGGACGTCCATGAGGTCAGAAAACTCAGTCCCAAAGCGAGTATCAGTAGTCCTCCATAGACACGTGCGGTCTCCATCCAGGCACTATATGCGTCGTGGCCCCACGAGACGGCCGCCGTAAGCCATATGCAGTAGAGCAGAAACCATCCAAGCACCACGAGGGACAGCTGTCGCGGGCGGCGTGGGTATGAGCCGGTGGCAGCAACGATCACTGCAAGCGTTGCTATGCCTACAGAAGAAAGCAGCCATGTTTCACGAAGATCGGGCGCCGCCGCCATCACCTGCCACAGCCACAGTCCAATAAGGCAGGCCGGCGGCAAAACCCAGAGCAGCTCACGGCCGACTATCGTGCCCTCTTCGAAGGACGCGGTGGCTGTGGAAGAGGTGCCATCTGCTGCGCTTCTCTCGGCTACATTCGAGGGCTTTTGTACAACCAAAGTCCTATTCCTTGCTTGAGTTTAAACAGTTACTGTGACGGTATGAACTCAGAGGATTCATACGAGGGATCATTTCACCTCTTTGCAGATTCTGCCGCTGTTTGGCGTCAGTATCTTGTGCTTTGTCACTGTGCTTCCCTCGATTCTTGCAGAGAAACAGGCCGTCCCATTTGCCTGAGAGACACGGTCGATGGACAGCATCCTCTCCATCCTGGTACATCTTACCCGCGAAAACGAAGGTGTAGACCGCTCAGATTCCTGGTAAAAGAGTTATCAGCGCTTATTGAGCGCTGGAGACGGTTGCCGTAAGGGGGCTACCGCTTATTCCCCTTCCGCTGTGGGCCGTTTCTCGGTGTGGAGTTACGACCAGAGGAGGCAGAGTGGTGGATCCAGGTACAAAATCGTGCCCCCAGTGTGGACACGCGCAGGTAGGCGGTGAGTTTTGTGAGGTGTGCGGCACTCGGTTGGTTGCCGCCGCCGGCTTCTCTCCGACTGCTGCTGCCGGCGGTTCCGCTCCTCCACCGTCAGCAGGTGGTCCCGGTATGGCGGCTCCCCCGCCGTATGCCGCTCAGCCCCAGCCGATGTACGGCGGTTATCCAGGGGGTGGTCAGGAGCGCGGCTTTTTTGCCAGGTTGTTTGATTTCTCGTTCGAAAGTTTCATCACTCCTACCATAATCAAAGCGCTGTTTATTATCTACCTTGTGATGGTGGCTTTTATTGCTATCGCTATGGTCATTGTTGGGTTCACGCAAAGCACATTGGTGGGTATCATCGCTCTTATTATTGGAGTGCCCATCTTTGGGTTCATCTATATATTGGTGGGCAGAGTATGGTTGGAGCTCGTGATCATTTTCTTCCGCATCCACGAGAATACCGAGACACTGGCTGCTCAGAAGCGGGCAGCTAGGTAGGAAAATCAGATGCGGCCGTCGGCCTTTGGCCGACGGCCGCATCTGATTTCGTTGATCCGCGTAGCGGATCAACTTGCCGTATCCCGCTCGTAGATCGGGCAGGATCAGTCCTCTTTCACCAAATACGTCTCAAGGCTGCGTTGCACCACGCGAATACCGGTTTTGCCTTCAGTCTCCAATACTTTGCGCAGTCCTTGTACAAGAGTCACAGGTTTGCGATCGGTCCCGTCGACCAAGACACTTTTCTCGTTGGAAGCTTCGAAATCGGAGATGATCTGTTTGTAGAAGCTTGTGCGTTGTCTAGTGGGAACTTGCTTGGGAATGAGCGTGTATCCTCTATTGCGCGGCATCGTTAATATTCCTCACTTTCGTATTTTGTATGTACCTTAGCGCGGTATCAAAGTGTTAGTACAGTTATGTAGCAGTTATAGCATAACTATATTACCAGATTCATGTCGATGCACTCTTGCATAGAGACGATGTGAGCATGTTGGCGGAAAGAAGGTTGGTGGCGGCTGTTTGGGGTACACTGTGGCAGTCAAGAACACTGTGTCCGGAAAGATCCAAGGATGGGCCGGAGATGCTGAATTTACGTCAGCGACATAAGGTTGCAGTAGCTTTCCTTCTAACATTGGTCTGCCTGTTGGTAGCCTGGAATACCAGTGCCAATCTCCAAACAGCTAAGGCTGCTGTAGCCACAGATCTACGCGGGCAGGTTCTGGAGGAGATAAACACCCGGCGGATCGAGGCGGGAGTAGGATCAGTTGTACGGTCCGCCTCCTTGGAGCAGGCCGCGCAGGCGCATGCCGAATACCTTGTGTTCAACGCGTTTCGTTGGGATTCTGGGAACTTCAGCGCACATACTGAAGTGGCCACATATACCGGCTATACGGGCACAAACGCTGCCGCCAGGGCAAGAGCAGCCGGATTTCCGCACGATGGTGTAACGGAAGATGTGGTGCGGACTCGTAACGCGGCCTTATCTGACGCTCAATTCATCGTGAAATGTTGGATTGACGCTCCTCTGCATCGCGGGGCGGTTCTGGATAGGAGTATCAGCCAGATTGGCTTCGGTTGGTGGCAAGATGGCATCAATCACGCTTACGTGCTCAACTCGGGCTTCGATTGGGAAGCCAACAACCAATGGAGTGGGGTTCAAGCCTATCCGGGTATCGGTCAAGAGGGTGTTCCCCTGGGGTGGGACGGCAACGAGAGTCCACAACCGTTCCCTGCATCGGTGTTTCCTCATCTATGGTCCGGTAAAACTTTCGTCGGTGGCTATCCTCTTACACTTACGGCCAACAACGGCTTACTGAGCAAGGTTTCTCTCATTCTGCGCACGGCTGAGGGCGCCGGGGTGCCTGTTACGCAGTCCAACTCGTATCCGTATGTTTTTGTGCCGAATGCGCGGCTGGAGCCGGGCACCACTTACCGTGGTGTGTTCACTTACACCATGGCGAAAATGTCCAAGAATACCCTAACCGGTCAGGTTGTCTCCGGTGAACTCAAGTTCCATTTCACCACCGGGGGAGGATCTACCACTGATTCAACGACTACTACAAGCCTGCCGTTGACCACCACGTCGACTGCGACCACCACGGTGCCTACCACTACCACGATGCCGAGCACTACCACCACGATGCCGAGCACAACTACCACTGCGCCGGTCACCACCACCATTCTCCTGCCCGCCCCGCCCTTTGTAGACGTGGAGTCCCATGCCTATCGTGAAGCGATCATAGCGCTGGCACAAAGGGGCGTGGTATGCGGAAAGGATGGGCGACACTTCGAGCCCTACGAGCACGTGCTTCGGCAGCAACTGGCAAAGATGATTGTTCTGGCTTTGGATCTCCCGGTTGGCACAGGAGATGAGTGTATCTTTGGCGATGTGCATAAGAGTGAGGGGAACGAGCTGTATCCCGACCATTACGTGGCGGTGGCCGCTCGCGAGGGCATAGTGAAGGGTATCTCGGTGAAGGGTATCCCGCTCGATCCCCCTAGATTTGCACCGTACGATTCGGTTACGCGTGCACAGCTGATCACCATGGCGGTGCGGGCAGGCCTGAGGGCGGACGATGCTTCGGGGCAGTTCGTCCTGGCGTCGCCTCCTGTCGATTGGACCGGAGAGTTACCGCGGATAAACGACGACGCCCACGGCGACAACATAAGATGGGCGGAATATAATGGGCTGCTGGACGGGATAGCCCTCAAGCAATGGGATGTGTGGGCACCCGCCTCGCGGGGTGAGGTGGCTCAGGTGCTTTGGGCGCTGGTGCGGTAGCGTCGACATCTGCGGCTGCTGCTTCGTTTCGGCTCTCGCTCCAGTCTATGCGTGTCCCTACACCTTCGTACTCGTATCCTAGCGAGCAAAGCAGCCTGCCGTCGAGAGCGTTCCGACCGTCTATGACCAGCGGGCGTGCCATCACGCGGCGGGCCGCAGCCCAGTCCAGTTCGACGAACTCCTTCCACTCCGTGACAAGTACGCAGGCATCCGCTCCGGCCAGGGCTTCCATGGCGCTGTTTGCATAGGTGACGCAAGGCAGCAGAGCCTTCATGTTGTCTATGGCTATGGGATCGTAGGCGGCTACCTGTGCGCCCTCTGCCAGCAGGCGACTGGCCAGAACAATCGCCGACGCCTCGCGGATATCGTCTGTGTTGGGTTTGAAGGCCAGACCCAGTAGCCCGATGCGACGGCCGCGCAGCTCGTCACCTAGGTAGCGCCGTAGTTTGCCGATGACCCGGCGCTTCTGCAGCTCGTTGACTTCGATCACAGCGTTGAGAAGCTGGAAGTGATAGCCGGAATTGCCGGCGAGCTGTTTGAGGGCGGTGACATCTTTGGGGAAGCAACTGCCTCCATATCCTATTCCTGCCTGCAAGAAATAGGGACCGATGCGATGATCCAGGCCCATTCCGTATGCGACGGTCTGAACGTCGGCTCCAACAGCTTCACAGACATTGGCGATCTCGTTAATGAAGGAGATCTTTGTGGCTAGGAAAGCATTTGATGCGTATTTGATCATCTCGGCCGAAGC
>JAAYZX010000004.1 GCA_012514635.1 Actinomycetota bacterium | reverse complement strand
TCGGCATAAGAGATATCGTGCGTAGCCACGTCACGAGCCGCCGCCAGCGCCAACTGTACTCCGCACGCCATACCCACGGTTGCCCTCACCGGCTCCATGCGACAGGCGGAATTGTACGCCTTCCAGTCAACAGAGAAAGCTGTGGAGACAAGCAAAGCCGGATGCTCCATAGGCCGGGTGACGGCCAGCGGCACGAAGACCGTGGCGGCCTCATCGGGCTGCAGCGAACCGTGTACCGGGTCGTGCCGATCGAACACAGCGTACTTGCCTGTGGCGATGGTTTCTCCCGGATTGGCCGTCAGTTCATCCGTGGAATAGAGATGATTTCCTAGAACCATGACTTCACCGCGCACGTACGGCCATGTCGGTAGACGAGAGATACCCACTTCAGGATACCGATCCTGCACTTGCGCCAGCAGTACCAGCATCCGATGCTGCAGCGTACGCGTAATCCTCTCCCGCAAATCAGGCTCGCGATACCACTGCACAATTACATCGGGATCAGCGAGATCGCTCCACAGTTCATTCAGCTCACGTCTGTTTCCAGGGAGCTGATGCCGCATGGACCAGCTGTGAGGAAACGCCCTGAGCACCGTCTCTTCCATCTTCCAGCGCGCCCCCTCGGCCTCCTCGGCAACCGGCCAATCCTGACGCTCCCGTATGGACGGCGCCCCACCGGTTGTCAACGTCAGAGTGACGAGGAACCCTAGAGACTGCGGAGATCCGGCGTATAGATCCTCCCTGGTGGGCTTCATGGGGAGCGGTCCCCGCAGATCGTTGTACACAGCAGATGTGCAACCCATCATGTATCGACAGCCGAGCGCCCGTGCCAGATCTGCCTCCACCGAGGCATCGAGCAGGTAACGAGCATCGATACGCAGTCGGCTTCCATCCGGCCTGACGAGCATGACATGCCGGTCGCCCTCCGCGTCCGACGCCTCCGAGATGATGCCTATCACGCGCACGATCTTCACACGTCCCCGAGCCGCCTCCGGCAAACCGTCCTCGCCGAACACGAGCCCATTCAACACGTCCGCTGCTACTTCCGGTTCATAGGTTAGTCGGCCGTTGCGCTCATAGGGCCATACTCCGAGGGTCTCGTAGTGCAGAGCCACGGCGCTGCGAAACTCCTGGTAGAAACCGCTGATAGTGCCGGGCTCGTAATCATCTTCCACACATAGACCCTGCGCCAAGGGCGATTCCAATGCGTCCCCCACACCGACCAGAGCCACCGTCAGATCCTGTGGAATCCTCCCTGCGGCCATCTTCAGTCCGCGGATGGCCCCCATACCCGAAGTGGTGGTTCCATAGATCATCACATCCACCTGCAGACGCTCCACAGATGCAGGCACAACAGAGGATGTCACGAAGGGTGCCACAGGAGACACCGTGGCAAATGGAGCTGTTGGCGCTATCGAGGTGGGCGTAACCGGCCCCGCGGACGTCCCACTCACGTCGCAACCCGGTCCAAACACCGCGATGACGACCATCACTCCCATCACGGCAACCAACACCACTGCCGCCACGGTTCGCCCAGACGAGGCTTTTATTCGCCTCCACCATTCCACGTGCCCGGTCCACCCCCTTGAACATTTTCATCGTGCACTCTGAATCCCTTCCTGCGTCACCTCCCATTGCCCTCCGGATGCGCCCACGCTACCATCCTGTCTGCATCGCCTCTACGAACGCCCAGTCCAACCATGGGAACAACATCTCAAGATCAGTTGCCTCCACGGTAGCCCCACCCCACAGACGTAAGCCCGTAGGCGCGTCTCGATAGGAGCCTACATCATAGGCTATCTGCTCTGTCTCGAGGAGACCCACCAGCCTCTTGACTATCCGACTCCGCACTTCTGATGACTCCGCGAGGAGTCGCGCGTCCACCACTTTCAGACACATAGATGTACAAGAGCGCGTATCCGGCGTCTCCGCCAAGAAGTCCACCCAATTGCTCGCTGCAACCCACTCAGCAGTGACAGCCAAATTGGCCTCACTGCGACGGATCAGTTCCGGCAGTCCTCCAACACTCTCCGCCCAACGCAGACCGTCCAACGCATCCTCCACACAGAGCATGGAAGGCGTATTGATGGTATCTCCTACGAAGATGCCTTCGATCAGAGCACCGGCCTTGGTTAGACGGAAGAGTTTCGGCATTGGCCACGGCGGACGATAGACGGTCAACCTCTCAACCGCCTGCGGACTCAGAGCCAACATACCGTGCGCAGCTTCTCCGCCCAGCACCTTCTGCCACGACCACGTTACAACATCCAGTTTGGCAAAGGGCACATCCATGGCAAACACGGCCGACGTGGCGTCGCAGATCACCAGACCCTCGTGCGTGGTGGGAATCCAATCACCGTTGGGTACACGAACACCGGAAGTCGTCCCGTTCCACACGAAGACCACGTCTCGGGTGAAGTCAGGAGACGCCAGATCAGGCAACCCGCCGTAATCCGCCTCAAACGTGCGTACATCGGGAAGTGCCAATTGTCGAACGATGTCGGTGACCCATCCCTCACCGAAGCTCTCCCACGCCAGAACGTCCACGCCCCGCGGCCCCAGAAGCGACCACAACGCCATCTCCACGGCTCCTGTGTCCGACCCCGGCACAATACCCAGCAGGTAATCATCCGGAATGCCCAACAGCGCCCGCGAGCGATCTATCACTTCGCGCAGCTTGGCCCGGCCGGGAGCCGACCGGTGCGAGCGACCCAGGAACGCATCAGACAACGAGTCCAAGGTCCAGCCCGGCCTTTTGCAGCACGGACCGGAAGCAAAGTTGGGAACAGCCGGTCGCTCAGATGGCTTCATGTCTCTCCTTTCGCGTGGGCGTGTGGCCCGGCCGCAGGCCGGGCCGCGATTCTACCCCGCGCGCATGGGTGGATAAAAGTCTCCACCTCGGGGTATATTTCCCGCCGATACGGCGGTGGGACCGGTTGCACAATGAGAGGAGATCCGGCTTGCTACGCGATGAGCGCATACGCGATGTGGATATCCGCTTAGCCATGCCGGTGGACGCCGAACACATCGTAGAGATCTTCCGCGCGGGATTCCCCCGCACCCTGCTCCCGTACACCATCTACGACCAGCCCGGCATCGTCGACTACCTGCGAGGGATGGTGGCCTCACAACGGCTCGGCACCACGTCTGTGACTGCAGTGGCCACCTACCGCGGTCAAGTGGTGGCATGGGCACAATTCCACCGACACCCAACTCTGCTGTTCCTCAATCACATCTACGTAACCCCGGACTTCCAAGCGGCAGGAGTGGGCCGACTCCTACTCCGCGACGCCATCGCCCTGGTAAAGGACCCGGGGCAGATCTACTTGGGTTCTGAAGCATTCATAACCAATCACAAAGCGCTCCGTTGGTATAGGTCTCTGGGCCTCACGCCGTCGGACCGCTTCGATTGGGTCAAAATCCATCCCGTATCCTCTCGCGACAAACCTACTTGGTGGAGCTTCGACGGTCTCATCACCGGCCTCGCCTCGCAGAAGCGCTTTGGCTTCTCCCGCTTCCTCCTCCGTACCGCGAGAGCGGAGTACGTGATCCGCTTATTGGGACGACGCTTCTACCGCGGCAACAGCTTCGACATCATAGATGATCCCAGCGCCATGACGGCTCTACATACGCTCGATCCCGAACGCAGCCTGATGATCATCACCCGCGCCGAGGGCGGCGAGCCGCTATATCCTACCGTGGCGCAGGGCCAGCAGGTCCGGGGTCGTATAGATGTGGCGCTGGCCGTCTTGGGCCACCTACCTATCTAGGTACCGGTTGGGCGTTCAAGCCGGGCCATCGGCACTCTAAGTCTGGTCTTCGTCCCGCAGCAGCCCATAATTAATAGAGTCCACCAACGCCTGCCACGAGGCTTCCACCACGTTCTCGTTGACACCCACCGATCCCCACGAGCTCACGCCGTCCGATGAGTCCAACAACACGCGGGTGACCGCCGCCGTTCCCCGATCCTCGTCGAGGATGCGCACCGAGTAGTTGACCAGGTGGATCTCAGCCAAGCGGGGGAACTTCTGCTCGATGGCCTGACGCACTGCCTTGTCCAGAGCATTGACCGGACCGTTGCCCTCAGCGGTGCTGATGATGCGCTCACCGTTGATGCGGACTTTGATGGTGGCCTCGGTCATGACTTCTCCGTTCTCACGCTTCTCCACAATGATGCGGAAACTCTCCAACGCGAAGAACTCGCTACGCATCCCCAGCTCGTCGCGCATGAGGAGTTCAAACGAGGCGTCTGCGGCCTCGTAATGATAGCCACGGTGCTCCATCTCCTTGACACGGTGCAGGATGCCGTCCTCGAGTGCCCGCTGCCGGTCGAGTGAGTAACCCAGTTCACGGGCCCGCTGCCGGATGGTGCCTTTGCCGGCCAACTCCGACACCAGGATGTGTGGTGTGTTGCCCACCAGCTCCGGCTGAATGTGCTCAAAGGTGGTGCGATCTTCTTGAACGGCGGCCACATGCAACCCGCCTTTGTGCGCAAATGCGTTGCGCCCCACATACGGTTGGTGAGGGTCAGGGGACACGTTGCACAGCTCGGATACGAAACGGCTGGTCTCCGTCAAACGCGCGAGCTCGGCGTCAGAGATACAGTTGAAGTTCATCTTGAGCTTGAGGGCCGGGATGATGGAGCAGAGATCGGTATTGCCGCAGCGCTCACCGTAACCGTTGATAGTGCCTTGGACGTGAGTGGCGCCCTTCTCCACGGCAATGAGACTGTTTGCCACCGCGCAACCGGTGTCGTTGTGGCCATGAATGCCCACACGAACCACGCCGGCACCGGCGCCGGCCAGAAAGCCGGCCACCTGCGCCACGGTCTGTCCCAACTTCACAGGAAGAGACGCCCCATTGGTATCGCACAGAACCACTGCCGAAGCGCCCGCTTCCGCGGCCGTTAAAATGCACTGAAGAGCGTAGGCGGGATCATCCAGGAACGCGTCGAAAAAGTGTTCTGCATCGTAGATCACTTCCTTGCCCTGCTCACGCAGGAACGACACCGACTCGGCGATCATTCTCAGATTCTCTTCGCGATCCACCCGCAGCACCTTGCGCACATGAAGGTCCCACGTCTTACCCACGATGGTGGCAACCGGCGCCCAACTATCGGCCATGACACGAAGCACGGGGTCCTTATCCGCCGTGACACCTCTTCCACGCGTCATCCCAAAGGCGGCCAAGCGCGCACCACCTGCCAATCGCTCGTCTGCCATACGACGGAAGAATTCCTCATCCTTCGGGTTGGATCCCGGAAAGCCGCCCTCGATCACGTGTATCCCCATCTCAGCCAGGCGCACGGCTATACGGATCTTCTCGTCAACGGACACCGAAAGCCCTTCCCGCTGCATACCGTCGCGGAGGGTGGTGTCGTAGAGGACGATATCTCGATTTTCTTGCTCGGGTGCCACCACAGTCCTCTTCCGCTTTGGCTCAGTCCTCGTATACAGGTGTGCCGGATTCCGGCGCCCGCGCGTACGCGCGGAAGACATCGATCAGTCCCCGGGTGATAGGACCCGGAGCACCGTCGCCGATGGACCGCAGGTCCACTTCCACTATGGGCGCTACCTCCGCCCCCGTACCGGTGAGGAAACACTCGTCGGCGCTGTAGACGTCGTGAAGGGTGTAGAAGCCTTCATGCACCTCGATCCCCATTTGTCGCGCCAAGCGCATGACCACCATACGTGTGATGCCACGCAGGGCGCCGGTAGCGGGATCCGGTGTCCAAAGACAGCCGTTATTGACCATGAAGAAGTTATCGGCCGTACATTCGCACACAAAACCCCCGGTTGTGAGCATGAGGCCCTCGCTCACTCCCGCCGACCGCAGCTCAAGCGCCGCCATGATGTTATTGAGGTAGTTCAGACTTTTCACGTTGCCATTGATGGTCTGATGTTCGTTGCGACGTGTAGAACAGGTAATGATCTTGAGGCCGTGAGTGTACGCTTCCTCCGGATACATCTGAATGTTGGAGGCGATGATGAAATAACTAGCTTTGGGGCACTTAATAGGATTGAGCCCAAGGTCTCCTTCCCCGCGAGTGACCACCAAGCGGATGTAACCATCCACAAGGCCGTTTCGACGCACGGTCTCTATCGTCTGCCGAATCATCTTTTCCCGAGGGATGGGAATTTCCAGCGCTATAGAATGCGCCGACTCATAAAGCCGTCTTATGTGTGCCTCGAGCTCGAAAATGCGCTTGTTATAAATACGAATTCCCTCAAAGACACCGTCGCCGTAAAGAAGTCCGTGGTCAAAGACACTGATCTTGGCTTCACTGCGATCATAATATTGTCCATCGATCAGTATCTCCATCTCAGCTTCCTTCCGCCACAAAACGGGCAACCACATCACCCACATCACTCGTTCCCATACCCATCTGTCCGGCCGCCAACGAATCCATCTGAGAGATGGCGTGAGCCATGCCGCCCTCCACCCATACGGCTGCTTCCGGCTGCCCCAGGTAATCGAGCATCATGCCCACGGCGGCGATGGCCGCCAACGGATTGATGACATTCATTCCCTCGTACTTGGGAGCCGAGCCGCCCATGGGCTCGAACATGGAAACCTTCCCCGGGTGGAGATTGCCGCCGGCAGCAACACCCATGCCGCCCTGCACCATGGCAGCCAGGTCGGTGATGATGTCGCCGAACATATTGTCGGTGACAATGACATCAAACCACTCCGGATTCTTGAGAAACCACATGCAGATGGCATCCACGTGTGCATAGTCGCGGCGAATGTGGCCATAGTCGGCATCGCCGATCTCGTTGAAGGCCCTCCACCACAGATCCCAGGCGTAGGTGAGAACGTTGGTCTTGCCGCAGAGGGTAAGCTCCCCACGACGGTCGTCTCGGTTGGCGTAGTCGAACGCATACCGAATGCACCGTTCCACACCTTTGCGGGTGTTGACGCTCTCCTGCACCGCGATTTCGTCGGGTGTGCCCTTCCTAAGAAAGCCACCGGTAGAAGCGTATAGGCCTTCCGTGTTTTCCCGCACCACCACAAAGTCGATGTCGGCCGGTCCCTTACCCTTGATGGGAGTCCAGGCGCCGGGGAGCAGTTTTACAGGCCTCAGGTTGATATAGAGATCGAGGGCGAAACGTAGTTTGAGCAGAATTCCCTGCTCCAACACGCCGGGGGGGACATCCGGGTGACCGATGGCACCCAGAAGAATGGCATCGTACTTGGCCAGCTCGTCCAGAGCAGATTCAGGAAGCGTCTCGCCGGTACGCAGATAACGCGCCGCTCCAAAATCGTACTCCTGGAGCTCATAAGTGAAACCGGCGCGGTCGGCTGCCGCCGCAAACACCTTGAGTCCCTCACGCACAACCTCGGGACCTGTGCCGTCACCTGCAATGACCGCGATGTTATAACCCATTTCTCAATCCCTCCCGGCGTCACCAGGCTCAGCAGTAGTAGCCGCAGCCGTGTCTCCCGTTTCCGTTCTTCCTGCACGCCCACCGTGCCGTTGCTTCAGGTAGGGCAGGAGCCCTCCGGCGGCCACGAGTTCCTGCATGAAGTCGGGTAGCGCTTCAGCCTGATAGTCTACCCCGCTCGTGAGATCGCGGATGGTTCCGGTCCTCAGATCCACCTCGAGTTCGTCGTCCTGATGAATGGCCTCAGCCGCATCCGGTGCCACCAGAATAGGCAATCCGGTATTGAAGGCATTGCGGTAAAAGATGCGGGCGAAGCTCTTAGCGATTACCACCGGTACCCCGGCGCCCATGATGGCCAGAGGCGCATGCTCACGGCTGGAACCGCAGCCGAAGTTTTCCTTGGCTACGATGATGTCGCCGGGCTTCACACTCTGGGCGAAGTCGGGATCACAATCTTCCATGAGATGGCACGCCAACTCCTCGGCCGTCTTCATTGTGAGATACCGGGCGGCGATGATGAGATCCGTATCCACGTCCCGCCCAAAAGTCCAGGCTCGACCACGAATGGTGCTCACTGCGCCCTCCTCTCCACGCCGGCCGGCGGCGTCCTGCCCGCGCCTGCCGCCCCGTCCTTCAGCGGCTCCTCCAACCCCACGTGCTGCGGCGTGGCAATATACCCCGCCACGGCGCTGGCGGCGGCCACGTACGGCCCGGCCAGATATACCTCAGACGCGGCGTGTCCCATGCGCCCCACGAAGTTGCGATTGGTGGTGCTCACGGCCCGCTCGCCGGCGGCTAAGATACCCATGTGCCCACCCAGGCAGGGACCGCACGTAGGCGCCGAGACCACGGCCTCGGCCTCTACGAAGATATCGAACAGGCCCTCGTTCATTGCCTGCCGCCACACGGCCTGTGTGGCCGGCAGCACAATACAGCGCACGTTTTTATGCACCTTGCGACCGCGCAGCACCGCGGCGGCCTGTCGCAGATCCTCGATCCGCCCGTTGGTGCAGCTGCCGATCACCACCTGGTCGATGTTCACATCGCCCAGGTCCTCAGCCGGGACCGCGTTCGACGGCAGATGTGGCTTGGACACCATGAGCGGGATGCGCGCGGCGTCCCACTGATATTCGCGCACATATACCGCATCCGGGTCCGAGGCCAGATAGACGGGATCGCGCCGAAAACGACCCTCCACGTACTCCCGCGTGATGTCGTCGGGTGTGAAGACGCCATTCTTGCCTCCGGCCTCAATAGCCATATTAGCCATGGAGAAACGTGAGTCCATCGAGAGATGGGGTATGGTGGAACCCGTGAACTCCATGGCCGCGTACAGCGCGCCGTCCACCCCAATCTCCCCGATCAGGAAAAGGATGAGATCCTTACCGGTAACGAAGGGAGCCGGCCCGCCGTCGAACCGGTAGAGGATGGACTCGGGTACACGAAACCACACCTCGCCGGTAGCCATGGCTCCGGCCAGGTCCGTGGAACCCACGCCGGTAGCGAAGGCACCCAGGGCCCCATACGTGCAGGTGTGTGAGTCGGCGCCCACCACGACATCTCCCGGACCCACCAGTCCCAACTCGGGCAGAAGCGCGTGCTCCACGCCTACCCGGCCGACCTCGTAGAAGTGTTCGATATGGTGGCGCGCGGCGAATTCGCGCATCTGCTTGACCAACGTAGCGGTCTTGATGTCCTTGTTGGGGGTGAAGTGGTCGGGGATCAGCGCAATGCGCCCCGGGTCGAATACGGAGTCGAAGCCCGCCTTTTCGAACTCGTCGATGGCCACGGGGGCCGTGATGTCATTGCCTAGACAGAAGTCCACCCGGGCCATGATGAGATCGCCGGGCGCAACACTTTCCCTGCCCGCCGCCCGGGCCAGGAGCTTCTCGGTGATGGTCATACCCATAGTCGTCTACCTTGTGAGTGTGGTTGCCTACTGCCGGTGTGGTGAGGCGCCCGAAGGCGCCGTACTTCAGTCATCCCCCCAGCGGGGGATTCGCAGACTGAAAATGACTGCCGGCATAACCATCGACAAGGTTACACCTGCCAAGGTGACGAGGTACGAGTCCGTGACCGGGGCACAGGCCCCGGCGCGGAACTGCAGTAAGTTGTGCGAGGGCCCGGCCATGGAGCTTTACATTCTAATGGAGGCAAGACAGGTAGACAACCCGGCGTGCCCGTGCCGTCAATGCCTACGGCGCTTTCGGCATCTGGAGGAACCTGAAGCCCTAGGTAGATCGTCGCAAGAGAAGCCCGATCACAAGGCCGGAATCATGGTCGGTCGAAGGGCCGAAGCTGCCGGCGATCCGATACGGCGGAGGTATTTGATGAAGCGTTTTACGACGAAGCGAATGATTGTATTGATAGCGACAAGCGTCACCATCCTTTCACTGGTCGCCGCGGTCGCTGCATGCGGCAGCGGTGACACCGGCGTCAACGACGCAAAAGACGCGGACGATTCCAAAGCCCTGCAGGGCAAGACCTGGAGGGCTACGGAGATCGCCGGGGTCGAGTCTGTCCTGGAGGAGAAGGAGTTCAAAGCTACCGCCAAGTTCACAGAGGGCCAGATGGGCGGATCCGCCACCATCAACAGATACAACGCCACGTACACCACCAACGTAGGCAATACCATTGAGATCGGCGGGCCTATGAATACACTGATGGCAGGCCCTCCCGAGGCAATGGCCCAGGAACAGGCATACTTGGCCGCCATACAGAACGCGACCACTTACGAAGTCAACCAGGACTCCTTGACCCTCCTGGATAGCGAGGGCAGGGTCCTCGTCAAGTACGAGTCCACTCCGGATACGGAACTAACCTCCACCGAGTGGCATGCGGTAGCCTATAACAATGGCAGCGGTGGTCTTCAATCGTTGGCGCTCGACAGCACCATCACCGCCATTTTCAACGAAGACGGAACCCTGGGCGGCAAGGCGTCCGTCAACCAGTACTCCACCACCTACACCACCTCTGGTGAAAATCAGATGACCATCGACTCCAAGATCGCTGTTACTGAGATGGCAGGACCGGACGATCTCATGGCTCAGGAAGCCGCCTACCTGGCGTCCCTGCCCCAGACGTCCACGTTTGAGATAGACGGCGACACGCTCTGGTTGCGCGATGCGGGCGGCGCCGCGGTGGCCCAATACGTGGCCCAGTAACAGTATCGGTCTGCCCCGCCCCTACGGAGAGTCTCGTTCGGTCACCCGTAGGGGCGGGGCCTTATGGACGGCTCCGCCCGGCGGCTGCTTGTTCGTCCCCGTGTACAATTCCCACATGAGCAACTCCGCACGCACACGTCCCACCATTCGGACCGTAGCCCTCGCCGCCGTGATCTTCGCCGTCCTGGCAGTGGGCGCCGTGACGCTCCCGAACACCATCATCATACGTGCAGCCGAACCCTATCGTGTGGCATCTCCAACCGAAGCCCCATCGGCCACCGTGGCCATCGTGCTCGGTGCACAGGCCTATCTCGACGGCACCCCCAGTCCCATGCTCGCGGACCGGCTCCGCACGGGCATCGAGCTGTACCGCCTGGGCAGAGTGAAAAAGTTGCTGCTCTCAGGCGACCACGGCCGCACCACTTACGACGAGGTCAACACCATGAAGCACTTTGCGCTCGAAGCGGGCGTCCCCGAAGAGGATGTGTTCCTGGATCACGCCGGCTTCAGCACTTACGAGACCATGTACCGGGCCCGCGATGTTTTCCTGGTACACGATGCGCTGGTGGTGACCCAGGACTTCCACCTGGATCGGGCGGTAGCTACCGCCCGAGCGCTGGGTCTGGAGGCAGTAGGGGTGGAGGCCCCCTGTACCGGATACGAGCCGCGGCGGGTTTTGATCGGACGCGAGTGGTTGGCCCGCTGCAAAGCTTGGCTGGAACTCAACGTCATTCACCCGTTGCCCACCTATTTAGGCGAGACCATCTCCATTACGGGCGACGGGCGGGCTACCTGGGATTGAAGTGGCCACGGAGACACGGGGAGTGTGAGTGTTCTCCGCCGTGTATTCTCCGGCGGAGGTCGCCATACTCGGTCGGGGCCGGGGAGTGTAGGCGACCCGGCCCTACCAGCCGCAGGTGACCGGCACCTGCGCCATCATTTCCTTGAGCTTGGCGCCGTAGCCGGAGCCGGTGGCCCACTTGCCGGATAGGTCCAGCACGGTGCGCACGCCGCCGCAATGGGCACGACCGTTACCACCAAAATTGCTGGAGTGGCGCGGATCGCCGGGGATGGTAATGGGCGTCTCGGAATCCACCATCCGGCAGTATGGGTCGTCGAAGTGGTCAGGGTACACGTACCAAGCCAGGTGCACGACCTGAGCGATCACCCCCAACTCCGCCGTGGCGAAAGTGTTGCCGGGCACTCCCCCGCCGGTGGCGCCTATGCCGGCGAAGTTGTTCTGCTCCGGCCTGACATCGCCCTGCATGATCGCCCAGCCGAAAGCGGTCTCGTGGCACATCTGCACCCAGGCCACATCGGCACGGATGCCGAAGCGGCGGCAATATACGTCGTAGAGGCGGGCGAGCTCCTCCACCGACACGCTAAACTTCTCACCCGACTTCACTTTGCTACGGAAGTACTTGACCAGATCCGAGGAGCTGCCGAGGAAACAACCGCAGACGGCCTCGGGGTCGGTGCCCATCAGGTTGAAGAGGAGGGCGGCGGCCTCCCCGCGGGTGGCGGGACGCCACGGGTTCACGCCGGCCAGGGGGATCTCACGCAACAGCCCGTTGTATTGGGCCGTACGTGCTATGGCCCAATGCGGCGCTCCGAAATTACCCCAGGTGCACTTGTAAGAGGAGGAGGGCTCCGCGAGCTTTCGGCCGGACGCCCGCGTGCACATGGTGATGAGTTGCGCCAAGGAGATTTGATCGCCGGGCTTGAATAGGCCGGAACCGGCCGTTGAGGTCACGCCGGTCACGATACTCTCCCGCCACAGAGCCGCGATGTAATTGTCCGGGTAGAGCGAACCAGGTCCCGATGGTGCCACATCGGAGAAGGGGCAGGCGTCTTCTTCGCTTACAGGAATGCGCATGGCCAATGCCAGCATCTTGGCAAATTGCTGCCGGGTGACGGGCTCGTCCGGCCGGAATCTCCCATCTCCAAAGCCGTCGACCACCTTCAGTTGCGACATAACCTGTATCTGCACATAATACGAGTTAAGTTTCACGTCGCTGAAGGCGGATGCTGATCCGGCAAACAACAACAGGACACCCACCGCCATGAGTGTCGTGATGACCGCTCGTTTAACCCTGGTACCGGCGATGCCGGCGCGTGCCGAATTCATTGTTCTTGACTGTGTCATTGCAACAAACAGGTTACCAGCGGAGCCCTAACACTGACACCCCTATAAACCGTCCGCAGCGGTATACTGGAGCCCACCTCTTTCCGGCCCGTATGCGGACATGGATGGAAAAAGTCGCCAGAAGCGGTGGCCGTTATGGTAATTCGTGCAATCACTTTTGACTTCTGGAACACCCTCTACGCAGACGAGGGTCACGCTTTCCGTGCGCTGACACGCAGGCGTCTGGATCACCTGGCCCGCGCCCTAGCCGGCGTGGGCGCCAACCCTTCAAACTCCGAGCTCTACGAGGCGTATAAAGATGGTTTCGCTATGTACCTCGCGGCCTGGCGGGAGCAACGTCATCTCGGCGCCCACGAGCACGTGTCCTACATCTTCGACCGTCTCGGCGCACATCCAGACGACGGCACCGTGGATCGTGTCGCCCGTTGCGTAGAAGAGGTGGGACTGGGCTTCCACCTGACCCTGCAGCGTGGTGCGGCCGAGTCCATCCCTCAACTGGCAGGTGCCGGTATCAAGTTAGGCATCATATCGGATACGGGCTTAACTCCAGGTAGGGTTCTCCTGCAGTTCTTGGAGCGGGACGGTCTGCTGGAGCACTTCTCCACAGCCACGTTCTCGGATCAAACAGGTGTTGCCAAACCTCATCCCCGCATGTTCATAGAGACATTGACCGCCCTGGACGTGCCGCCATCGCAGGCCGCCCACGTCGGCGATATGCCTCGTACCGATATCGCAGGTGCACTGAGCCTGGGTATCATGGCCATCCGCTTTGCCGGCTACGACGACAGGCGCGAGCCGCCCCCCGCCGATGCAGTCATCCGGGACCATCGTTCGCTCCTGCGTATTCTGGAACTACCCGCCTGACCCTCTTCTAGCGGGCACTCTGTCTGCTCGGCCCCACGCTCAGCCCCGTATCGCACCCACTTTTGCCGCCGAGCCCACCTCAGCCATACGCTGCACCACCCTCTCGCGCAATGCAACCATGACATCCCAGCTCTGGGAATAATCGGCAGTCCATGCCACCAAACGCACGGTGAACGTGTGGGCGTCCAGCTTGGTAACCTGCACCGTAGGAGGTGGGGTGTTCAACGTCAACGGATGCGCAGCGGTCTCCTCCAACAGCATAGAGCGCAACCATTGCATATCAGTACCATAGGCCACATCCAGCACGATCTCTGCGGGCATAGCCGGATCCGTCACCGTATAGTTGCGAATCACATTCTTAGAAAGCACCTGATTTGGAATGATCACGCGCCGGTTGTCCCACGTTTGGATAGTGGTGTAGAAAAGCCCGATATCCTCCACGATTCCCATATCCTCCTCAACCATCACCCGATCGCCCAATCGCAGAGGCTGTACAAACGCAATCATGACACCAGAGATGAGATTGGCCGCTGTGGTTTGAGCTGCAAAACCCAGAGCAATGCCCACCAACCCCGCCGACGCAAACAGCCCAATGGCAAACCTGCGCAACGCATCGATCTCCAGCGCATAGAAGGCGAAACCAAAGCCGGTCAGCACAATGGCCACCCGCAGCAGACGTTGGATCATGCGGATTTTGGTAAGAGGTTTGGGGTCGTCTATGCCCCGGTGCTGAACGTAGCGGCTGATAGACCGATTGAACAGCCAAGCCAGAAGCGCCGTCAATGCCAGAATGCCCACCGCCACAGCGACATTCTGCAGGACACCGATTTGTTTGGCATCGGGATTCACTTAGTTGCGGACTCTCCCGGACCAATAAGACGGCATCGTCTCGCAGCAGCACGGCCTCACTGTCAGCGGGCTGCAATGACTGCGGTTGACCCAAAACGGGTAGATTACACGTGGTCTAACGATCATATTGCGTGATCTAATGAGCATATTGATTCATTTTACTATGCTTTGTTGGACTATTAGACGATCGCGCCGAGGAGACAACAACCATGGTATACGCCAAGCAGGAACACTCTCTCGATGAGTATCGCGCCAAACGCGATTTTACGCTGACCCCTGAGCCTGCAGGCGATCCCACTCATTCCGCTTCCTCGCGGGCCATCTTCTGCGTACAAAAGCACGCCGCCTCCTCCCTGCACTACGATCTACGGCTGGAGGTGAACGGTGTTCTGAAAAGCTGGGCCGTCCCCAAAGGACCGTCACTGGACCCCGCAAACAAACGCCTGGCTGTTCATGTGGAGGATCACCCCCTTGCCTACGCCACCTTCGAGGGCGTCATCCCTGAGGGAGAATACGGAGCCGGCACGGTCATGCTCTGGGACTACGGCTGGTGGGAACCGGACACACGATGGTCCAAGGAGTTCGCGCAGCAGGCACAGGAGGGTCGACCTCTCGATATTGAGGGCAGGCTCGCCAACGGCCAGTTGAAATTCATATTACATGGCAGCAGGTTGGCGGGAAGCTTCGTGTTGGTGAAAATGAAGGGTCGCGGGGCCAGAAACTGGCTCCTGCTCAAACACCGAGATGATGATGCCCGACCCGGCTACAGCGTAACGCAGCATGAGCTTCTTTCCATAGCCACCGGTCGCTCCATGGAGGAGATTGCGCAGAGAGAACCTCCACGAACTGCAGCCAATGCTATCCCCGGCGCTCCGGTGGCAACCGACGCCTGAATCCAGCAACCAACCATGGCCGGCGGCGGGGAAGCATCATGGAAATTGGGCCGCTTGGCGGCCGGCGAGCTGGAGCTCTCCGGCCGCATGTTGCGGCTCACCAACACTGATCGTGTCTACTTCCCCGCCGCCGGTCTCACCAAAGGCCACCTGCTGCATTACTATCGAGAGGTCGCTCCGTTCTTCTTGCCGCACCTGCGCAACAGGCCACTCAGCCTGGAACGTTTTCCGGAAGGCGTGGACGCCCCGTCTTTCTACCAAAAGAATGCCCCCGCCTTTTTCCCGTCTTGGCTGCGCACCTTCCCCATCGAATACCGGCGGGCACGTAAAATAGACCGACATGTGCTGGTGGACGATGCAGCCGGACTCGTATATCTGGCGAATTTGGGAACCATCACTTTCCACACTTTTCTCTCTCGTATCGACGATCTCTCTCATCCCGACATCCTGATCATCGATATTGATCCGCCCCCAGCGGACAGTCATTCACTAGAGGAGGCGTTTGAGGCAGCTGCACAGACTGCTCTGTTGCTTAAAGTGGAGCTCCAGTTGCTCGGCATGAAGCCTCACGTCAAGACATCGGGCAAGAGGGGAATCCATCTGGGTCTGCCACTGGACGGAAATCTCACTTACGAGGAGCTGCGTCATTCTCTCGCTCAATTGTTCGCCCGCCTGACAGAAACCCACCCCGATCTTGCCACCCGCGCTATGCGCAAGGAACGACGACAGGGGCGCGTGTATCTCGACGCACAACGCATGGCTCTGGGAGCCACCGTCGTTCCGCCTTACACCGTGCGGCCAACCCCCACGGCCACCATATCCATGCCGGTCACCTGGGATGAGCTGGAGACGCTGCCGCACGGCCAGACGTTCACCATGGCAAATACCCTGGAGCGGCTTGCCACCGTCGGAGACCTCTGGGCGGCCGTAATCACCGGCTACACACGAAGCCGATAGCCAAAAGAAAGCTGCTGAACCGCCGACTCAGGAAGGCGGCCTGAACAGGCAGATGGTGTAAGCAGGAGTCACCGCGGCTTCTGCAATCGAGGAGTCGTACTCCACCACCACATCCTTGTTCAGCAGGAACAGGAGTTTGTCCACCAAGCAGTTTGCTTTGGACACATAGAACACGTGCTCCTGATCATCGCTGGTCAGGAGGATGTTGAAGCCGCCCTCACTACGGGTGATGGATTTGAGGCGGCCCTGAGCAACGGCACGCTCGCGCAAGAACGGCGCATCCGGAGACTCCTCCACCTCAACTACCGGCGGCTTGGCGTAAGTCCGCTCCCAGTATTCGTGGAACGCCTTCTTAGCCGCCCACATGATTCTCTCCTGCAGTTTTTCACCCAGAAGATCGATCTTCACCTGTTTGCGGTATGCCGAGTCCGGTTGCGACTCATCGTAAGTATCCGACAAAGCCAGAAAATAAGCTTCCGCCGAGAATAGAACCTGAGGCGAAGAGATCATCTCCTGCAGGATGCTTGGTGTAGCCTGGATGATTTCGTCGTTATGCATCTAAATCCGTCACCGCCTGACACGTTGACGACAGCTACCGGTAGTCTACCGGCCCATTTAACTTTACCTGCAAACTATCCCGACGACAACCCAGTCCCGGTTCTGTTGGTGGAGCCATTGGAGAATCTACGTCATGGCTCTGGATATTCCTCCTCCTACGACCCGCTCAATCGGTCCAGCAACCGGGCCAGCTCCCGTAGATCTGTCAGCACAAAATCGGGTTCTACACCGTACGATGAGATGTCCCTCTGAGAGTGGACTCCTGTCAGAACCAGGGCCGTTTTCATGCCCACTTTGGCTCCAAACGCGATGTCTGTATCGAGACGGTCTCCTACGAAAAGAGTGTCCTCATAGCCGACACCTGTCGTACGACGCAGCGCCTCGGCCTTACCCAACCCCGGTTTGCCAATCACCGTGGGCTGTTTGGATACCGCCGCTGCCACCGCAGCCACTACGGCCCCGGCCCCAGGCAGCAAACGTCCCTCCGACGGGAAAGTATTATCAGTATTGGTAGCGACAAACAGCGCTCCTTGGAAAACATGGTGCTGCGCAGAAGCCAGCGACCCGTATGTCAGAGAACGATCCAGCCCAACCACCACGGCAGCGGCCGGTCGATCTCCGGCGTTCTCCAAGACATGCCCGGCCTCAAATCCCGCTTCCTTGAGTTCCCGGAGGAGCCCGGCTTCACCCAGTGCCAGAACCAGGGACCCCGGAGATATGTGATCTTGAAGCCAAGCGGCGGTGGCGGCGGCAGATCCCAAAACTTGCTCTTGTGTGGCTGGGAAACCCATTGATTGCAGGCGTTCCGCCACCGCCGCCCGATGCAGGGTGGCATTGTTGGTCACGTAACGGAGCAACAGGCCGTGCCGCAGAACTGCTCTCACTCCTTGGAGCGCCCCAGGTACCACTTGGCGGCCTCGGTAAAGAACGCCGTCCAGATCAAACGCCACCAGACCAACCGTCATATCTCCTCCACGGCAACGCATCCCCTTCACCATCTATGTACGGATTCTCCCATTTATTGTACGTACTCGAGCCCCTCTATATCTTGAGCAGAAGCGATTAGTGCGAGCCGGAGCCGGGTATCAGGAGAGCAGAAAACTTAACCTATGCTCATATCGAGGAGTCATCCGCTTATGAAGAATGCGACGTTCACCACCACTTTCACAGAAAAAATCCCCTTGGTGGGCGATCTGGCCGGCTTCCGTTTCGTTAAGCCGGAAGGGTTCACGTACTCGGCCGGTCAATGGTTCACTATCACCATCCCCTCGCCCTCCGGACCCCTGAAAAAGCCTTTTACTTATTCCAGTTCTCCTACTGAACCATTCCTCCAGCTGACCACCCGTCTCAGCGGATCAGATTTCAAGAATGCACTGGACTCTCTAACCCCGGGGGCCCCGGTGGACATGCAGGGCGTATTCGGCAACTTCACCCTCAAGCCGGGACTGACCAAGCTGGCGTTTCTGGCGGGTGGAATAGGTGTGACACCTATCCGTAGCATACTGCGCTACCTCACGGATACAGGCGGAGGAGGATTGGAAATCGTAGTCTTCTACGGCAACCTCGATGAAGACAACATACCGTTCAAGGGGGAGTTCGACGAGTTTGAACAGAAACTCCCCGGAGTACGCGTAGTCCACGTGCTTTCACAACCCGCTGACGACTGGGCCGGATACAAGGGATTCATCACCGCCGAGGTTATCGGCCGGGAGTTGGGTGATGCCGCAGCCTGGACTTTCTACACCAGCGGCCCACCCCCCATGGTAGCCGCCATGCGCACAGCCTTAGAAACCTTGGCTGTTCCGCCGGAGCGTCAGGTGGAAGAGAGCTTCGGTCCTCCCGCCAAGCCGGCAACGTAGCTGCGCATACTATACAACCACAAAGTGAGCTGAAGCCGGGCACCGAGCAGATATCTGCTCGGTGCCCGGCTTCGACCATATCCCCGGATCATCTACGATGCATTCTTAGCCATCAGCAGCGCAAACACACGCGGCAGAATACCGCCCGCTCTGTAGTACTCTACCTCAGCCTCCGAATCGAGCCGGCTCTTCACAAGAAAGCTTCTCACCGTCCCCCCGTCGTCCGGTTCCAACTTTACCTCCAGGATCGCACCGGGAACCGGATTATCGGGTATATCGATGCTGAGTACCTCATCGCCAAGCAATCCACACGACTGCGCCCCCTCACCGCTCAGAAACTCCAGTGGCAACACGCCCATGCCTACCAAATTGCTGCGATGGATGCGCTCAAAACTCTGCGCAATCACGGCTTTCACGCCCAGCAACACCGGCCCCTTGGCGGCCCAATCGCGTGAGCTCCCCGTACCGTATTCCTTCCCTGTCACAAGTACAAGCGGCGTATGGGCCTCGGCATAGCGCCGAGCCGCTTCAAAGATGTCGACACACTCGCCACTTGGGTGATGTGTGGTATAGCCGCCGTCGCGAGTGGGGGCCATAGCGTTTCGTAGCCGCGGATTGGCAAATGTTCCCCGCATCAGCACTTCGTGATTGCCGCGACGGGAACCGAAGGTGTTGAAATTATCGTGTTCCACCCCCCGACCCGCCAGATACGCTCCTGCCGGACCATCCGCCGCGATACGTCCCGCCGGTGAAATGTGATCTGTAGTCACAGAATCGCCCAGAATGGCCAGGATACGGGCCCTGCGCAAAGAGAGCGTCTCATCGGTCGATCTACCCGCTACAAACGGCGGTTCGCGCAGATACATAGACTCCATATCCCACGGATAGAGGGCTCCTGAAGGGGCCTCCAGCTCCGCCCAACGTGGGTCCGGCCGCAACTGCTGCACCGCGCCATAGACATCGCCGCCGGCAACCTGTGCCACGGCTTCAGCAATCTCGCTTTCAGGCGGCCATAAATCGTGCAGGAAGACCGGTCCGCCGTTGGCGCCCGTCCCCAGCGGTTCTCTCGTCAGATCCACCGTTACTGCGCCGGCCAACGCATACGCCACCACTAAAGGGGGCGATACTAGGTAATTGGCCTTGATCAACGGGTGGATTCGGGCTTCAAAATTACGATTCCCGCTGAGCACAGCACTCACCACGGTGCCCTCATTGCGCACCGCCTCCTCCATCTGTGGCTGCAACTCGCCCGAGTTGCCTATACAGGTGGCGCATCCATAACCCGCAATGGCAAAACCCAGAGCGACAAGCGGTTCCAGCAGGCCCAACTGCTTGAGATACAGCGCCGCCGCCCGCGACCCTGGAGTCAGACTGGTCTTCACCCACGGCGGCGGCACCAGGCCTACCTCTACGGCATTACGAGCCAGCAGTCCTGCCGCTATCATGGCGCGCGGGTTGGAGGTATTAGTGCAGCTGGTGATGGCTGCCACAGCGACTGCGCCTATTGGGACCTGGACCAGGTAGTCCTCGGCACCCCCTTCATCGCCGGCCTCCGGTACAAATCCTGAGAAGCCTGCGAAAAACCGTGCCGGCACCTCATCCAGCGGAGCAACGTCTTGAGGGCGACGCGGACCTGCCACGCAGGGCCTCACTTCTCCCAGATCCAGCTCCACCACCTGCGAATACTCGGGATCTATGGCTTCGGCATGACGAAATAGACTCTGCTCGCGACAATATGCTTCCACTAATGCAACTAAACATGCATCATTTCGTGTTTGCAATAAATAAGCCAGAGTCTCATCATCCACGGGAAAATAGCCCATGGTGGCGCCGTACTCCGGCGCCATGTTGGCCACAGTAGCCCGATCCGGCAACGACAGCTCAGTGACACCCGGGCCGAAAAACTCCACAAACGCACCCACCACGCCCTCACGGCGTAGCAGATTGGTAACGGTGAGGGCCAAATCGGTGGCCAAGGCTCCTGCACGCAGGCGACCGTGGAAACGCACGCCCACCACCCGCGGCGGAAGCATGAAGTATGGCTGACCCAGCATCACGGCTTCGGCTTCGATGCCGCCCACACCCCAGCCGACAACCCCTAATCCATTGATCATGGTGGTGTGGGAATCGGCGCCCACGACGGTGTCGGGAAAAGCCTCCTTCCCATCGTCGCCTTCGCGGGTGGCCACCACCGGAGACAGTGCTTCCAAATTTACCTGGTGCACAATGCCGGTCCCAGGCGGTGTGACGCGCAGATTCTGGAACTCACGCTGGGCCCATCTAAAGAGCTTGTACCGCTCCTCGTTGCGCCGGTACTCCAGATCCATATTGAGATCGAGGGCGTCCAGGCGACCCGCGTAGTCTACCTGTAACGAGTGGTCAATAACCAAATCTACCGGAACCAGAGGGTTGACCAAGCGGGGGTCCAGCCCCGCTTTGGACATGGCGGAGCGCATGGCGGCCAGATCTACAATGCAGGGCACTCCGGTCAAATCCTGCAGCACAACTCTAGCGGGCATGAATGGAAATTCGCGATCCTCGGGCGCATCGCGGCGCCAGCCGCACAGGAGACGGACGTGCTCCTCCGTCACATGCCCCTCCCCACAGTAGCGTAGGCTATTCTCCAGCAACACGCGGATGGAATACGGGAGCCGTGCCAGTTCCACCAGTCCGGCGTTCTCCAACACGTGCAGCGCGTGGATTCGCCAAGATTCCTCCCCCACCCGCAGCGTACGAACAGCGCCCCAGGAATCGAGGGGCATCAGAACATCCATTCTGGTCTTGCAATACCTACTTCAGCGCCGGTCTCCACACTGTTCAAGGCCCGGACATATGCTTTGGCCGATGCTTCCAGCACGTCGATCGCTACCGCCTGACCCGCGTAGTTCTTACCATCTACCTCCACCGCTACTCGAACCTCGGCCAACGCATCTTTTCCGGAGGTGATGGCGCGCACCCGGAAGTCCAACAACTTCCCAGTGATGCCCACCGCGTCATCGATTGCGCAGAAAATGGATTCCACCGAGCCTCCGGAGAACGCTTTTCCCCTCAGACTCTCTTCTTCTCTGAGAACCTCTACCTGAGCCGTCGGAATGACATTACTGCCGGCGGAGACGTAGAAATGGGTAAGGCTGTAAATGTCGTGACGCTCACGCATCTCCTCGGATACCAAAGCTTCCAGATCGAGAGTAGTGATCGCCTTCTTGTGATCGGCCAGCTCCTTGAAGCGGCGGAAGGCTTCATTCAACCTTTCACCGTCCAGGTTGATACCCACTTCGGCCAATCGCGAACGCAGCGCATGACGTCCGGAGTGCTTGCCCAATACGATATCGGAATCGCCCAGACCAATGTCTTTTGCCCGCATGATCTCGTAGGTGCTGCGCTCCTTGAGCACCCCGTCTTGATGAATACCCGATTCATGCGCAAAGGCATTCTTGCCCACTACAGCCTTGTTGGACTGAACCACGTAGCCGGTGAGATTAGCGACCAACCGGCTGGTACGCGCAATCTCAGTGGTTATGATGTTGCAGGGACGTTTCATCAAATCGCGACGGGTGACAAGAGCCATTGCCACCTCTTCCAGAGCCGCGTTGCCCGCACGCTCACCAAGCCCGTTGACGGCCACTTCTACCTGTGAAGCGCCCCGCTCCACCGCCACCAGAGAATTAGCAACCGCCAAACCGAGATCGTTGTGGCAGTGTACGGACAGAACCACCCGGTCCAGCCCTGCCACTTTGTCATATAGGTAGTCGATGAGACTTGCGTATTCCGTGGGCAGCGTGTACCCCACCGTGTCCGGCACATTGATGGTGGTGGCCCCCTCCTCGATAGCCGCCTGCAGCACACGGGCCAGAAAAGCGCGGTTTGAACGGGTGGCATCCATAGCCGAGAACTCGACATCGCCGGAACAGAGCGAGGCGCTCAGTCTGACCATTTGCCTGGCGACATCCACTACTTCGTCGTAGCTCTTCTTGATTTGATGCTCGAGATGCACATCGGATGTAGAAATAAACGTGTGGATACGTGGACGTTCGGCGTCTTTTATGGCATCCCAACATGTATAGATATCCGACTCCACGCAGCGGGCCAGACCGCACACCACAGCGCCGCTCACTTGTTGCGCTATAGCCTGCACAGCCTCAAAATCGCCGGGGCTGGTAGCTGGAAATCCTGCTTCGATCACGTCTACACCCGTGCGCACGAGTTGGTGCGCGATCTCGAGCTTGTCCTCACGATTCAGGCTGATGCCGGGGGACTGCTCCCCGTCGCGGAGGGTGGTATCGAAGAAGATGACCGGTTGATCTTGATTCCGGGCGGGCCTCGACCCGGGTTTCGAATCGACATTTATGGTCATAGCTCTACCTCTGATAAACGTATTGGCTCGGTGCTGGCATGCCGGAGAACGCCGGCTACGTGTAGTGTCTCCCCCTAGCGGGGGAGCAGCGCCAAAGCGCCGGCTAGGCCGAGTGTAGTCTCTGAGGAGAAGACGGGCAGAGGCGGTAGATCGAGCGGTTCACGGTAACCGGAACCGGCCGCGATGCGGATGACTGTGACACAGGAAACGCTGAGAAGCAGCTCATACATGGTAGCGTAGTTTAGTCTACCGATGGCATCTGCTGCAAGGAGGAGATTTGTTCTAATGCACTCCGACCGGGTCTTTACTGTATCCTAGGGTTATGGCTAATCGTGACTCAGAGCGTACTTTGGCGGTGTTCATCGATTTCGAGAACCTTGCCATCGGCTTCAAGCACCGTCCGGGCGAGTTTGACATCAAGATGATCCTGGAGCGGCTACTGGAGAAGGGCAAGATTATTGTCAAGAAAGCCTACGCAGACTGGCATGACTACCACAAGTACACTCGCTCCCTACACGAAGCAGCCATAGAGCTCATTGAGATCCCCAAACGCTCCATGACCGGCAAGAACTCTGCGGACATACGGCTTGCCGTTGACGCCATGGATCTGGCCTGGAGCAAGGAGCACATTGACACCTTTGTCGTGGTCTCCGGAGACTCCGACTTTTCGCCGCTCGTCTCCAAGCTGAAGGAAAATGGAAAACACATCATCGGCCTGGGTATGAAGCAGTCCACTTCAGACCTGCTGGCCAACACATGTGACGAGTTCATTTTCTACGAAGACCTAGAACAGGCACCACCGCCCACGCCATCGCCCGCGGTGGACAGCGGTGTCCCAAAAGACAAGCGCGAAGTCTTCGATCTTTTGTTTGAGTCCATCGCCGCCCTCCTCCGTGAGAATCGAGATCCAATCTTTGCGTCCATGGTAAAAGACACCATGCAGCGCAAGCGCCCCTCATTCAGTGAGTCCGGCTACGGGTACCGTAGTTTCAGCAACCTACTGGAGGATGCCCAGAAACGAGGTTTCATCAAGCTGCGGCGATCCCGAGAAGCGGGCGGCAGCTACGTGGTCGAGGGCTTCGTCGAATAGGTGCAGGGCACTCCAAGACTGAGACAGGCCCGGCCGACCATGGGTAACATGGGCAAAGGGAGGTCGTCCGCTATAACTGTTCTGCTCTTGGGTCTCATCGCGTTCGCCGTCGGAGCGGTGGCAGCGATGCAGCCTCCCATAAACGCCCAGTTGGCTCTTCGCTCCGCAGGCCTGACGGCCGCTCTTATTTCCTTCGCCGTAGGTACCGTGTTCCTGCTCATTTTGACCTTAACCACAGGCAGCCTGACTTCGGTATCGTTGTCCGGCGCCCCCTGGTGGCTCTTTGCGGGCGGACTCATGGGGGTTGGTTTGGTCTACGCGGGTTTGAGACTGGTGCCCATCTTAGGTGTCGCAGCCCTCACCGCTGCAACCGTAGCCGGTCAACTGGCAGGAGGACTTCTCATAGACCGCCTGGGCCTGTTCGGCGTCACACAAATCCCCCTGTCTACCACCCGTCTGTTTGGGGTTTTGCTGCTGATAATTGGGGTAGTGCTCGTCTTGCGACGCTGAGCCACCTATCCCGTCAACCCAACTATTCCTACTCCGCCGAGTCGGCCACCCAAAGGCACTGATGTGCTGATGGGGCATCGCTCTAAGGTCGTCCGTCCAGCACGGGTTCGGTCACGGTGGCGGAAGAAGACACCTGAGCCAAAGCAGTACCCGCAAACGCCAGCGCAAAGCCGATAACCCCGCGCAGAGTGACCGGATCGTAGCCGAAGGCCATGGAGACGATCACGGCAAACACCGACTCAAGACTCATAAGCACTCCCGCGATAGTGGGAGACGTGTGGCGCTGGCCCCAAGTCATGAGGAAATAAGCCACCACGCCGCCCATGATCGCCGTGTACGCTACGGCCCCCAAAGGCGGCCAACCCGGGAACAGAACCGGCTTCTCAAACACGAACGCGATGGCAAGACTCAGAAAACCCAGCACACCCAACTGCAGAGACGTCAATGACATGACGTCCATGCGCTTGGTTGCCCACGACAAGACAAGAATGTGCAGGGCCCAGAAAATGGTGCCCACCATGGTGAGAATCTCGCCCACCCCAAAAGACAGCTGTCCCGAGACCGTGAGTAGACCAATACCGCCCACCACCAACACGATCCCGACCAGAACCCCCGGCTTCGGCCATTTGCCCGTAGCAACCCCGATAAAGAAAGGGACCAGCAACACGTAAAGACAGGTCAGAAAACCGTTGATCCCCGGTGAGGTTGTGAGAATACCGACGGTCTGGAACGCAAAACCGGCAAATAGACACAATCCCACCAAAACAGCCATACCCCATTGCCGAAGCGACAGCCTCACAATCTTCTTCAAACTGAAGACGGCCATGATGAGGAACGCCAGGGTGAAGCGCAATCCCAGATAGTAGAAAGGCGGCATGAACCCCATCACGAACTTGACCAACGTGAAGTTGGCGCCCCAGATAATTCCGGCGAGTGCCAATCCTCCCTCGGCCAGCAGACGAGTACGCTTGGTGCCGGGGGTCACGTTAGAGCTCGATCGGCTCCCAGATGTCTACCCACACCATCAAGCCGGTGCTATCCGGCAGTGGAACTCCTGTGAAGACGGCCCGCCGCAGGAATGAAGAAACGGCATCAGAGCTGTACAGGTTGGCCCAGACCTGAAATTGATTCCCTCCGGCCTCCTGCCATCCGGTCAATTCGAACTCATCAAACGACGTAGGCTCTCCAGAGTTGAAGAAATCGAAAAAGAAGTGGCGATAGAAATCGGCAGTCACGTACGATGTCGCGTCCGTTATGTATCCTTCTTTCAATTTGTTCAACATCTCCCCGAGGCTGAGCCACACGGTCTGAGCACCTGCGTTATTCTGCGGATACTCTGCGTGAGCCGGGTTCGGGTACGCACCCGAGCGAAACTCCACGAACAGGCCGCTTCCGGGCTGGTATATCTCGGGGAAGTCCTGCTCCCGCCAGGGGCCGCCCACAAGTGAATCATCATAGTAGCCGACCTCGTCCCCAATCGGAGCCTGCTCCGTCACGACCCAACCACCGGCTCCCCGCCGCACGATATACACCGTATCGAATTCGCTCTGGGGTGGGCCTGCCCACACCTCCGCCCAGTTCTTCTGTTCCGCCACCAGTTCAAGTACCCAGCCGGCCGGTGCCACCGCCGTAACGGCCGCTTCAGGAGTGAGGTGTTGTTTTGCGAGGGTGCGGGTGGTGCGCGTGGTACCCGTAGCCTCTGTGGGGGTGTCGGCAGACAACGCAGTAGTGGGTACTGCCTCCGTGGTCGTCGTATCTTTTTTCCAGGGAAGAGGAAGAGATATTCCGCAACCGCCGAGTAAAAGCGTCATGGAGACGACAAACACTACCGTCATCACACCCCACATACCAAACCTCCGCACAAGGCGAAGCGTATGGCGCTGCGCTCGTGGTTCTTTCATTTTTTTCACGGATCCTCCTCATCCTGCGTACCCATCACTGTTTCAGTCCAGGACCCATGTACGCATCCCTGTTCATCATGACCCGAGGCAATAGAAACGGCCGTCGCGCGGGTGCCCGCGCGAACTCACCCCTTTTATACGCCCCTTCCACACTACCGGATACCTCCACGCATGGTAGCTAAACAGTCTGTTCCACACAATCTCCAGATCAACCACTTGACCGACGCCTGCCGTACACGGTACGTCACCCTCCGATTCTGCCGCCAACAGCCGCCATCCCTTTCGTACAGGTTGTATGATCGCTCATGCATGGCCCAAGGTAACGTTATCGGAGAAAGGAAACCATGGGAGCCATCCCCTACACTGAGGCCGCTCAAACGGCGCTGGCCGGATTCTGCGCTGTTGGACCGGAGCACCGCAACTGTGCCCAGACCATGGTGATGTTTGCCGCCATGCGGCTGGGCGATCCACCGGAGATATGCGAGATCGCCCGCTATTTAGGCGGAGGTATCGCGCGACAAGGAAAAATCTGTGGGGTGCTCACGGGAACGGCGCTGGCCGTAGGACTCAAAGATTCGCCGCGGGCCACCGGCGCCTGCACCCATAGCGAGGCCACCGCGGCCGAAGCTCAGGATCATCTTCGCGCACTCTTCCACGATTTCCGCATTGAGTTCGGTGGCACGAACTGTACGCAACTCACCGGTTACGATCTGTCCACACCTGAGGGACTGGCGGGTTTTCGCGGGTCGGATGCACGCAAAAAATGCGCACTTATGCTGGCCTGGGCCATGGAGCGTCTGGAAGCACTGTTCGATTCATATCACGAACCCCAAAAATGCGTATAGCCAGCCCCAGGGGGGGGAGGGCCGGCTATACTGCGGGGAAACTGCTCAGCTTTGCCGCGATGGGATGGGGGGTATCCCGATGTCGCGGTCGTCATGCTCAGCTGGTTGTATTGTACGGCGGGTCAACCTATAAATCCAATATATTGTTTCTATATGTGCTATAAAGAGATTCGATAGATCAAATCCTCTGTACACCGCCTGTTCTCGGAGCAATGGGCGCGGCGTTTGAGTGTCACACCCAGGCAATCGCCTGCACAGTTGCACTATACCGGAGCAAGCAATGGCAGCACGAGGATTCATTGGGAGTAGCTGCTCATGGAACTCACCCAACTTCGTTATTTCGTGGCCATCGCTGAGACGGTCAGTTTCTCAGAGGCCGCCGCGCGCCTCCACGTCTCACAGCCGGCTCTGAGTTACCAGATCAAACAGCTGGAGACCGAGCTGGGGTGCCGACTCTTTGATCGCACCAGTCGCAGAGTCGCTCTCAGCTTGGATGGCCGCATCTTCCTCCCCCTGGCCAGAGCGGTGCTCTCCAAGGCGGATGAAGCCATGCGCGTCATGAGCGAGCGCTTGGGGGTGACCACCGGCGAGGTGACGTTCGGTAGTATCTCGAGTGTCGCAGCCCATTTCGTCCCCAGCATTCTCGCCGGCTTCAGCAAGAACTACCCTGGAATCCGTGTTCACCTGAAAGAGGACGTTACCGTCTCCTTGGAGCGGGGGGTTCTGGACGGCGCAGTAGACTTTGCCATCGTCAGCCAACCGTCCAACCCTGCCGTGCTGGAGGTTACCCACCTCCTCAACGAAGAGCTGCTGCTGGCCGTTCCCGAACGGCACCGCCTATCACAGAGATCCGCAGTGAGATTGCGTGAGCTCGAGAACGAACACCTCATTACTCTTGGCGAGAATTTCTCACTGGCCGCTCAGGTGGCCGAACTCTGCCATCACGCCGGTTTCGAGCCTCGGGTAGCCTACCAGGTGGGGTCACTGGACTCAATGCTCAGTTTCACCGGTAGCGGATTGGGGATCTCCATCATCCCCCGACTGGCCCTCAGGAGACTTCAGCACTCAGAAGTATCCTTCGTACCTTTCGAAGAACCCATCACGCGCAGTCTCAACCTCATTCGCGCCAAAGACCGTTACGCGACTGTGGCCACCCGCGCGCTGATGGTACACGTGCGCGCCAATATGCTCTCGGCCGCAGCTACCATGACCAAACCCATTCTAGAATGGTCCGATCAAGTAACCCACGAGCGCGGACCACAAGAAATGGAGGGTGCCGGTCTGTAATCGTGTAGAATCTACGTGATCGTATTTAACCCAGAGTGGAGACGCTATGCCTCTTGGACATCGCACCCTCAGCCACGGCATCGTGGCGTTCGGTTTTTTCAACATCGATACCGACTGTCTTCTGCTGAACAACTCGTTCTTCTTTGCAACTGATTTTTGCGCATGGGTAAGCCGCTGGGCCACTTCGAAACCTCCTCAAGAAGAGCGGCTTCCTATATACGTAATCCATGAGCAGAGCAACATCGGCAACCTACACTGGTCCATCCAGGGCCACGATCACCCGGGTTTTATACCGGCCGTTCACCGCGTTTATCCATTCCCTGCCGCCCCCGAGGATTTCAAGCAGAAGCCTGAAGGTTGGCAGGTGCGCGACATCATTGAGCCCATATTGCGCGAATACGCCACCGCCGAAGACATGGTGGTTCGTTTTGACAAAGAAAAGGAACTCGTCCACCTAGGTGAGTATATCTTCGACCGTGCAGGTTTCCGCGAGATCCTAGACTACGTATGGCGCGGCGGCATGCCCATGTGGCGTGATCATGAACCGCCTCAGTACGTCCTGGACATGGTCGAGGCGGTTCGCAACTCGTCCCACTGGCCATTTCAGGGGATGTGCCGAACGTATTGACAAGGGAGACGAACTGCGGTGTTTGTGAGCTGAGGCCGGGGGTCGCAAAGCGACCCCCGGCCTCAGCTCTTTGGGCCGCCCGCAAAGCGGGCGGCCCCTCCACATTTACCTACGGCTACTCCAGCTGCTTGCCTTCACCTATCCAACTCATCATGGAACGCAGCTTCTCTCCTACCATCTCAATGCGGCTCTCTGCATCACGCCGGGTAAGAGCGTTGTACATGGGCCGCCCCGCCTGATTCTCAAGGATCCACTCCCGAGCAAACTCTCCGGATTGGATCTCGGCCAAAATACGTCCCATCTCGGCACGTGTCTCGGCATTGATTATGCGTCTGCCACGTGTCACGTCTCCATATTCAGCAGTGTCTGAAATGGAATAGCGCATGCCGCTAATGCCGTGCTCATAGATGAGATCCACAATCAATTTGAGCTCATGCAGACATTCGAAGTAGGCGATCTCGGGTTGATATCCGGCTTCCACCAGCGTCTCGAAACCGGCACGGATGAGTTCGCTGCAACCGCCGCACAGCACGGCCTGCTCACCGAAGAGGTCGGTTTCAGTCTCTTCCGGGAACGTGGTCTCGATCACCCCGGCGCGGGTGGCCCCGATGCCCTTGGCATAAGCCAGCGCTTTGGCCCGGGCCTCACCGCTGAAGTCCTGATGAACCGCCACCAATGACGGCACCCCGCCACCTTCAGCATAAACCCGCCTGACCAGATGGCCGGGACCCTTGGGCGCAACCATAGTGACATCTACAAACGGCGGAGGAACAATCTGGCCGAAATGGATGTTGAATCCGTGGGCAAACATAAGCATGTCGCCCTCTTTGAGGGCATCTTTGATGGCGGACTCATACACCATCTTCTGGGTCTGGTCCGGCACCACCAGCATGATCACCTGTGCTCCGGCGGCTGCGTCCGCAGCGGTCAGAACCTCGAAACCGGCGGCCACTGCACGATCCCACGCCGCCGATCCGGGTGCTTCCGCCACAACAACATCCATGCCGCTGTCTCGTAGATTCTGCGAATGGGCGTGACCCTGACTCCCGAATCCTATGATGGCTATCTTCAGTCCCCGCAACAGACTCAGGTCGGCATCGCTGTCGTAATACATAGTGGCCATCGCTTCCTCCTTGTCGCCTCCTAGGTGAGCTTGGGGCCCCGGCGCACGGCGATCTTGCCTGTCCGGATCAGCTCCACCACCACGTTCATTGATCGCAACAACTCGATCAACGCCTCTACCTTGCGTCGCGGACCTGTCGCCTCGATCACGGCCGTCTCCGGCGATATATCCACGATCCGTCCTTCGAAAATCTCAGCCACCTGCATGATCTCGGCGCGATTGTCGGCCGTAGCCTTCACTTTCACCAACAGCAACTCGCGCTCAAGGCGTTCCGCCGGTTCCAAATCGGTGATCTTGATGACGTTGATCAGCTTGTGAAGCTGCTTTGTCACCTGCTCAACAGGCTGATCGTGCCCAACCACCGTGATAGTGACACGTGAGAAGAGCGGGTTCTCAGTCTCCCCCACGGCAAGACTATCGATATTGAAACCACGACGGGCGAATAGACCGGTGATGCGCGTCAGCACACCCGGCTTATTCTCCACGAGGACCGACAGTGTGCGCTTCATCAGCCCTCCTCTTCCAGCATCTCGTGAATGGAACCGCCGGCCGGAACCATGGGATATACGTTTGCCTCCTGCTTAACCGGAACGTCAATCACAGCAGGCCCGTCGCTGGACAGCGACTCACGCAGCACTTCATCTAGGTCATCCAGGCCGGTTACCCGATAGCCTTCCGCACCGTAGGCTTCAGCCACCTTGACGAAATCCGGCTGACACTCGAAGCAGGTTTGGCTGTAGCGTTTCTGCCAGAACAGTTCCTGCCATTGCCTAACCATACCCAGACAGCAGTTGTTTAAAATGCACACCTTCACAGGTATGTCGTGTGCCACGGCCGTCCCCAGTTCCTGGATATTCATCTGGAAGGACCCATCGCCCGCAATGTCAATAACGAGAGAATCCGGACACGCCACCTTGGCGCCGATGGCTGCCGGAAATCCGAAGCCCATGGTGCCCAAACCCCCGGAAGTGATGAACTGGCGGGGATAGCGCGCCAGGTAGTATTGGGCGGCCCACATTTGATTCTGCCCCACTTCGGTGGTTATGAGGGCCTCGCCTTTGGTGATCTCCCACAGGCGACGCACCACGTGCTCCGGCATGATCTCCCCTCCGGGATCCTGCCGTACCACCTGGGGATGATCTTCTTTCCACTGTGCGATCTGGGCCATCCATGGCAGATGACGATCAACCGCGAGTTGGTGCTTTTTCAATTCATCCAGGATGGCCGAGAGCACCCAGCGCGCGTCTCCCACAATAGGAATGTCAACAACCACGTTCTTGCTGATCTCAGCCGGGTCAACGTCGACGTGTATAGTCTTGGCTCCCGGAGCAAACGTCTCCAGTTTACCGGTGACACGATCATCAAAACGCACGCCTACCGCAAACACCAAGTCGCAGTGAGTGACCGCGTAGTTGGCGTAGCGCGTCCCGTGCATGCCCAGCATTCCCAAAGACAGCTCCTCGTCTTCCGGGAAGCACCCGATGCCGGTAAGTGTGGTGGTCACCGGGATGTGCGCGAAACGGGCCAAATCGCGCAACTCCTGTGAGGCTCCCGCGCTGATGATTCCGCCGCCTGCGTAGATCACGGGACGCTCGGCCTGAGCCAGGGCCGCAGCCGCCGCTCTAATCTGTTTGGGATGACCCTTGACCGTAGGTTTATAGCCCGGCAGAGCCATGTCCGGCGGGCACGATGGATCGTACTCGGTTTCCGCCACTGTGATGTCGACCGGCACGTCTATCAGTACAGGGCCCGGACGGCCCGTACGGGCCAAGTAGAAGGCTTCGCGCACGATACGTGGAAGGTCGTCGACCTTCTGCACCAGGTAGCTGTGTTTCACGATGGGTAACGTAATACCCGTGATATCCGCCTCTTGGAAGGCATCTGTACCAATTAGCGATGTGCGCACCTGCCCGGTTATAGCCACCATGGGCACACTGTCAAGATACGCGTTGGCAATGCCGGTGACCAGGTTGCATGCACCCGGGCCCGAAGTGGCAACACAGACTCCTACTTTGCCCGAGGCGCGGGCGTAACCATCAGCCGCGTGCGCGGCGCCCTGTTCGTGACGCGTGAGGATATGACGAATATCGAAGTCGTACAAAGCATCATAGAGGGGGATGACGCTGCCACCGGGATAACCGAAGACCACGTCCACTCCCTCCTGCTTGAGGGCTTCGAGAAGTATGTATGACCCTTTCATGCTTTCTCCGCTCATACTGTGACCGTTGACGCCGATAGTACGACCGTAATGCTGATGGGAACCCCGCCGGGCATGCCTCAGGTTATACCCTCAGGTTGAGGATGAGGTAATGGCTCTAGAATCAGAATCCGGCTCAGGCGCCTATTCCGACGCCGCCCAGCGGCGGCTCTCCCAAAATCGCACCGGTCTCCGCACCCTGCACCTGAGCTACGTAGCGGCCCAGCACACCCGTGAACTTCCGCTCCGGGACACGCCAGGCCGCCCTCCTTAGGGTCAGCTCGTCTTCTGTAAGTTCCACGTCAATGCGTCGACCGGGGATGTCGATCACTACCATGTCGCCATCGCGCAACAGGGCGATAGGACCACCATCCACTGCCTCAGGCGCTACGTGACCGATGCTGGCTCCTCGCGACGCACCGCTGAACCGTCCGTCTGTGATGAGAGCCACAGATGTGTCCAAACCTGCGCCCGCCAACGCCGACGTAGGTGACAGCATCTCCGGCATCCCGGGTCCACCCTTGGGACCCACATAGCGGATGACCACCACATTGCCGGGCTGCACGGCACCCGCCTCAACGGCCGCCATGGCGGCAGCCTCCGTATCGAACACCTGGGCCGGACCGCGGTGACGCATCATCTCCGGCAATACCGCCGATTCCTTGACCACAGCCCCCCGGGGGGCGAGATTACCAAAGAGAACAGCCAGCCCGCCGGTTGGGTGATGGGGGTTGGCAATCGAACGAATAACCTCGTCATCCGCAATCTGTGCGGACTCATAAGCTTCGCGCAACGTCATCCCCGACACCGTGGGGGTTTCTCCCTGCACAAGCCCTTGCTCCGCCAAACGTTTCAGCACACCCATAATGCCGCCTGCCCTGTATAGATCCTCAACGTGGGCAGGGCCCGATGGAGACAGCTTGACCAGATGAGGTGTGTTGCCTGAAATTTCATTGAACTGCTCAAGCGGCAGATCGACCTCAGCTTCATTGGCTATGGCCTTCAGGTGAAGCACGGTGTTGGTTGAACAACCCAGGGCTGCATCGAGCGCCAGCGCATTTCGAAACGAGGCAGGCGAAAGAAAGCGTCGTGCCCCCCAACCTTCCCGCGTCACGGCCACAGCCCTGGCCCCCGTCGCCCGCGCCAAAGCCAAACGGGCAGAATAAGGAGCAGGAATGGTGGCGTCACCAGGGAGGGCAAGGCCCAATACTTCTGTCAGGCAACTCATGGAATTAGCCGTGAAGAGACCGGCGCACGAACCACATGTGGGACACGCGCACGTTTCCATCTCCTCCAACTCAGCCTCATCTATGACGCCACTGTAATACGCGCCCACCGCTTCGAACACGTTGACCAACGACACCTTCTGTCCCCGAAAATCTCCCGCCAACATGGGACCGCCGGAGACAACCACCGCGGGAACATCCAGCCGAGCGACAGCCATAACCATGCCCGGCACGATCTTGTCACAGTTCGGAATCAGCACCAGCCCATCAAGAGCGTGGCCTTGGATCATGATCTCAAGCGCGTCGGCAATATTCTCTCGCGACACCAGCGAGTAGTTCATGCCCGTGTGATTCATGGCAATGCCGTCACACACGCCAATGGTGTTGAACTCGAGCGGAACACCACCGGCCTGCCACACACCAAACTTCACCTGCTCTGCTATGGCTCGGAGGTGTATGTGCCCGGGGATCAGTTCGTTGTAAGAGTTGGCCACTCCAATGAGCGGCCTTCCGGCATCATCCGGCCCCAAACCAAGCGCCCGCAACAACGACCGATGGGGCGCCCTGGCCGGCCCCTCCCACACCTGCTGACTCCGTTTCTCCATATTAGGGTAGCGACTCCCCGCTTGTGATTGTGGAATAGATATGCAGTTTATACCGAAACCCGCACGACTGCTACGAACGAGCCCCAGACAGGCCGCAGATACATCTTAGGATAGATGCGACCTCGCTGTCATCCCCCCAGCAGTTCTCGTGTCCGTTCCGCTACAGCGCGACCCATCTCCTGTGTGCCCGCGCTCCCGCCCAGATCGTAAGTGACATGCCTACCTGCAACTATTACATCTTTGACGGCGGCCAACAAAGCTTCGGCCGCCCGCTTTTCATCCAAGTAACGCAGCATGAGTACGGCCGACATGATGAGCGCCGTAGGGTTGACTTTGTCCTGTCCGGCATACTTGGGAGCCGAGCCGTGTACCGGCTCAAAAAGCGCGATTTCGTCGCCCAGATTGGCGCCCGGTGCCACTCCCAGCCCTCCCACCAAGCCGGCGCACACATCACTTATGATGTCACCGTAGAGGTTGGGGCATACCAGGACATCGTACAGCTCGGGCTTCTGGACCAGTTGCATACACATGTTGTCGACGATGCGGTCTTCGGATTCTATGTCCGGATAGTCCTTGGCCACATCGCGCGCTACTTCCAAAAAAAGGCCGTCCGTACACTTCATGATGTTGGCCTTATGCACAGTGGTCACCTTGCGACGCCCATTGTCACGCGCGTAATTGAACGCGAACCGACAGATCCGCTCCGAAGCCGACCGCGTGATGATCTTGATGGACTCCGCGGCATCCCTACACACCATGTGCTCAACACCTGCATACAGATCTTCGGTGTTCTCCCGCACGACGACCAGATCCACATCCTCATATCGCGAACGCACACCCGGGATACTCACGGTAGGTCTCAGGTTCGCGTAGAGGTCTAGCTCCTTGCGCAGGGCAACATTCACACTTCGAAATCCGGAGCCCACAGGCGTTGTGATGGGGCCCTTGATGGCCACACGCGTAGACCGGATGGACTCGATAACCTGCGGGGGTAAGGGCGTGCCGTACTTCTCCATCACGTCGGTGCCCGCCTCCACATCCATCCAATCAATGGCCACTCCCGTAGCTTCTACGGCTACCTTGGCAGCCGTCATAAGCTCCGGGCCGGTACCATCTCCCGGTATGCAGGTGACCCTATACATCATGCGCGCTCTTCCTCCTCTGCATGCCTAGGCGAAACCGATACCCTTCTTGCTACCAAATGTCAGATAGCTGATCTTTGACTTGGCCAGGTAATGCAATTCTCCCACAACATCGGTCACTACCAGCCATTCCCCAGGTGCCGTCAGCGCCGCAAACACCTGTTCCGGCTCCTGATCAGTGTTGATGGTGGCCTCTGTGCCACCCGTAAAATAAATAACCAGCGAGCGCACCCGCCACCCTCCTTCCGTCCTTGGGGCCCTCAAGACACGGCACCCACTCCTATCTCAACTGCTTCCTGGTACGTCTCCATCACCCGAGCTGCGACCCGCTCCCACGCCAGCTCCTCTGCCGCCTCTATCCCATTTGCGGTCAGCGTGGCGCGCCCGTCCGTATCTGCCAAAGTCTCCAACAACGTGGTCGCCAGTGCAACATGGTCACGCGGTGGAACCAGCACGCCCACCCGACCATCTTTCAGCACAGAACGGTATCCGGGTAGATCCGACGCCACAACAGGCAGGCCCGCTGCCAGCCCTTCTGCCAACACTATCCCAAAGCTTTCACCCTGGAGTGACGGAACACAAAGGATTTCAGCAGACCCCATCTCCTCCACCTTGACTTCGTGAGACACACGTCCCAGCGCCGCGATACCCGGGATAGGCCACGTCAACCCACTATCCGACCTCTCCACAAGTCCATGCACCTGTGACCAACGTGGACCCACCAGCACCAACGTGGCGTCGGGCCTCTGCAACCGCAGCTGGGCGAAGGCCCGCAACAACACCAACAACCCTTTGCGCGGCTCAGCGCGCCCTATGAAAAGAATCCGACCCGGGATGCGTTCGCCCTCACGCGCCATCTCGTAAAGATCTACAGGTACCCCGTTGGGTATAATGCGATAGGTGCCCCCGAAACGAGCCGCCACATACTCCTTGGCCGCCTCCGACACAGCGATCTTCACCGCCAAAGCATCGATGATCTTGCGCGCCCACACGTGCAGATATCGATAGAGAATGGAGTCGTCCAGCGCTGCATGAAACGTTCCCACAACGGGAGCATTGCGCCGCAACACCGTGCACGCAGCCACGGATGGAGTGCACGGTTCGTGACAATGGAGAACATCGAATTGATTGTTGGCAAGGATCCGTTCCATGCGCTTGAACATCCAGACATTGGTATTGACGTAGGCTTTGGAACCGTTAGAGGGGAACGGTACCGCAGAACCCACCGGGATGAAGCGCTCGGGAAGACGCTGCTGCGAACGTCCGGGACCGCCCACCGGACCCAAAATCCACGGTTCATGCCCGCGAGACTCAAGTTGGTACGCGAGGTTGGCGATGTGATCGTTGACACCGCCGGGAACGGTCCAGGAATAGGGGGTGACAAGACCTATCCGCACCGCCCTTCCTCCTTAATTAGTCAGCCGGCTCTCTATCGAACCAGAGTCTCTCCCAAAGAACCCGCCCGGATAGAGGCCTTGCTCCCCGACGAGGTCCTTTGAGACGCCCGGCGCTCAGCAGCGCGATGATACCTGCGCCCCACGCCACATGTTCACGGGAGCACCCAAGTATCCATTGTATCGCGGGATAGGCGAATCCGCCCGCCATCACCGCCGGCGCATGCTCATATTTCTTGCTCCCCCAAATGATACCGGCTCCTGTGATTGCCATGGCCGAAGGGTCGTAGGCACTGGCCGCCCCCACCGCCGCTGCGGCACCCCTGCCCCCTAAAACCAAGATATGGCCCGCAATAGGTGCCATGGCCAAAGGGCCTACCAGCGAATCGGAAGCACCACTCCAACGTCCCAATCGCGCAGGAAGCCACCCCTTGAATATATCCAAGGCTCCCACCAGCAGTGCCGCCCGCATCCCTAGGTGTCGCCGCACATTTGCTGCGCCTGGATTGCCGTTGCCCAGCTCGGTGATGGATCTACCTCCACAAAACCGGGAAACCAGCCCGGCACTGGGAAAACATCCCAGCGCAAATGCAGCGCAAATTGCCGCCACTGCGACCAAACGATGGCTCGTACGACTCCTCCGCTCCCGGTCACTCACTTCTGCTTGATCCCCCGCAGGCCCATGGCCAGACCACCTAGGGCAACCGGCAGAATCCAAGTGAGTATGCGCCACAAGATCAAACTGGCTACACGAATACTACCCGGCGTAGATGGACCAATCAACTCCAGATAGCCAAATTCGGCCACACCCGCGCCACCCGGCAGCGGCGACAGAGGCATCAGCACCTGAAGCACAGCCTGCCCCACGATAATGGGCAGCAAGGCCCCCCGGTAACCAAGAGCAAGCAGAATGAGCGGAATCAAAGAGAACATGCCCACCCAGTAGATGAACACAAGACCGATCATTTTCAACATCACGTCCCAGCCCGCAGTTCTGAATACAGACAGCGCTTCCACAAAGGAGCGCACCCGTCTGCGTATGGGCTCAGGCAATAATGAGAGTCCCAGCGGTTTGCGTGTCCATAGCGTTCCAACGACCCACAGCACGAGCAGAGAGCCCAGCACGCCCAGCAGGATCCAGCGCTGTAACGGTGTGATCGGCGAACCACTGATCGGTATGAACGCCATGAGGGCCGCCACTACCAGTACGGAGGTATGCATCACCCCTTTGACCATAACCGCCGAGGTTGCCTCAGATAATCTGAGACCCAACATTCGTAACGCCACTATTTGATAGGGGATTTCGATGCCGCCGAACGAGGTGGCTCCGCCCACAAGGTTTGCTTCCAAAGTCACACCGAACACCCGCCACCACACCACTTCCGGCCGGATCACCCGCACAAGAACAACCAGCGACCAGGCGTCTGCCGCCAGAAGCACAAACGTAGCCAGCACGGCGATTATGAGATAAACAGGGGCACGGGTAGCCAGGACCACCTGCTCGATATCTTGCTCTACAGGAGGGCTGACAAACAGAATTATCGCCACGCCAATAGCCAGCCCCGCAGCCATGCTGATGATCAACCGTGGCCAGCTGAGCGCACTCTTACGCTTGGCCTCAGCGACGTCGGCCTCGGCATCCACCTCTTCGTCGACTGTTGACTCAGTTGCTCCAACCGGCCCCGCGCTCATCGTCGGTAAATCCGGCTGGTCGTACCGAATTACGTCGTTCTTTCCGTTGACTTCAGTCACGTAGCCCTCTCGCAGGTGTCTCCTCTACGGCCAGGTTGAGCAGTTCCCGATACCGTCGGCCCACTACGTCCGGATGGTGGCGCCGCGCCGCCAAACGGCGGCCGGCGGCGCCGAGAGCGTGGCGGCGGGATTGGGGTGCGCGCAGCAGGCGCCCCAATCCCGCCGCCACCTCATTCGCAGAGCGCCCGTCCACTACCACCCCTGTGTCGCCCGACATGACCGCCTCCACCGACCCGCCCGACCGGCCGGCCAGCACCGGTAGGCCGGTCAGCGCCGCTTCTACGAAGACGATGCCGAATCCTTCCACTTCCAGGCCGCCCCATCGTACCCGGCAGGGCGAAGCGAACACATCTGCCGCCGCAAGCCAACGGCGCACCTCTTGTGTCGGCAAAGCCCCCGGTAAGTGAACCCTATCCCCTAGACCCTTAGCCTGCGCCCTTTGCTCCAAGCGATATCCAAGACGCCCATGCCCAACCAGGGCCAGTTCTATGTCGGCAAATTCGGCCGACAACAGGCCCACCGCCTCCACCAGCATATCCTGACCCTTGCGGGGAACCAAGCGTCCCACGCAGACAACTAAGGGTCCCCTGATACCCAAATCATTCCGGGCTCTGAAGCGCTCTTCATCCGACGTAATCGGGAATGCCGCAAGATCAAGAGCGGGCCGGAGGGTTCGCGCCCGCACTCTGCCGGCCACCAGACGCTCAGCAGCCGCGGCCGTATAGTCGCTCACGGCAATGAATAGCGACGCTCGGTTCATGACAAACCTCATCAGCTGTCCGCCAAGGGGCCACACGGCCGGCAGTGTCACCTCGGCCCCTCCCAGCATCACCACATACGGAAGATCCCGCCTCCGTTTCAGCATAGGGCCGAGAAGCCCCGCCGGCAAGGGATGCCCCAGCTGCACGAGTTCCGATCCACACTCCTCTACCAACCGTTCCGCCAAACGCAGGTTGGCCGGGGAGGGCCATACCACCGGTTCCCGCGTGCGAACAATGCGGTACGGCTGTGCCTTGTCGAAATCCGCGGCCCGGGGATGGGCCGGCGCCATGATAGTTATTTCATCCGGTGCAAGAGACTGTACCAAGCCCCAGTAGTACGACTGGAACCCGCCGATACGAGGAGGGAAGTCATTGGTGATAAACAGTGTCTTGGGGACACGCTGTGTCGATACCACGAGCTGCACGTCCCCCGCAAGTCAGGGTTCCTCGTTCATGACGCCCACCCCGGCCGCAGCCTTTCGCTCCTCGTTGTCTCGCAGAAAATCTTGGTAGATATACATAAGTTCTTTGTCGAAGAGGGCACGTTTAAGCTCGACTGCCATCTGCCGCGCCTGCGCCAGTATCAAATCCACCTCATGATCCGTCAAATCTATACCAAACTCCAGAAACTTATGCTGGATAGTGCGACTGCCCGAGTGCTTCCCCACCACGAGCTGTCGCGTGAGTCCCACCTCGTCCGGGCTGAAGACCTCATACGTCAAAGGATTCTTGATGACACCATCCGCATGAATTCCTGATTCGTGTGCGAAGACGTTCTCCCCTACGATGGCCTTCCAGATGGGTATAGCGCGGCTCGAAGCTCCGGCTACATACTCGGATACCTCGCGAAAGCGACCGGTGTCAAATCCCAGATCTATACCCTCTAGGTATTTTAGAGCCATAACCACCTCCTCCAGCGCCGGATTACCGGTGCGCTCACCCAAACCGTTTACGGATACGGTCACGTACCGAGCACCGGCTTTAGTGCCCGCCAACGCATTGGCGGTGGCCATACCGAAATCGTTGTGACAGTGGATCTCCACATCAATATCGGCAGTCTCCAGTATCAGCTGGACGCGCTGAAACGCTGTGAAGGGACTGATCACACTGAGTGTATCGCAGTAGCGGAACCGCTCCGCGCCCCATTCCCGAGCCTTGACCGCCAACGACAGGATCAGGTCGTTGCGCGTGCGGCTGGCATCTTCGGCGCAGATAATGAACGGCAGCTTGAGAGAGGCTGCTCGATCCGCAGCCGCTGCGACATGCTCCAGAGCCCTCTCCTTGCCACCCGAAGCAAACACGGACGGTGGGAAACCGGACAAACTCGTCCAAATAACTGCAGCATCGACACCGCAGTCGGCAGCCATGTCGATATCCTCAGGAACCGCGCGACAGTATGCCAATATGCGCGATCCCAAATCGAGGCCCGCGATCTGACGGAGAGCCTCCCTCTCCTCCGGACACAGAGACGGTGTACCGGCCTCAATCTCCTTGACCCCTATTTCCGCCAACAGGTGCGCGATCCTCACCTTCTCCTGATTGGCGAATACTACACCCGCATTCTGTTCCCCATCGCGCAGGGTGGTGTCCACCAGACAGACGGGGTGGCCAACCTCACGGAAGCGTGACTCGAATGGCTCCGCCCTGCTCAATCTGGACATAGTCACTCCTCCTCTCCCATGTCTGCCGTTAGCTCGGATGCCGAGACCTCCCCTGTGAGGTCCTCAATAATGGCCAGCGTCTCTGCCGCCGCCTCTGCGGTGAGATCAAGGTCCGCAGCGACCGCTTCCGCCGCCTGCTCCCCGAGCTCCGCCCGCTCCGCCCGGTACACATCCAAGATCTCTTCATCAAAGAGCGCCCGTTTCAGGCTCACCGCCTTCGAACGGAGCCGCATGACAAGAGCCGCCGCCTCTTCATCGGACACCGTTATGCCGTGCTCACTCAGCTTGATTCTAAGAGAGTCTACACCTGAGTACTTGCCCATGACGAAACGACGCTTCAGACCAACCGCCTCAGGCGAAAAGACTTCGTAGCTTGCCGCATCCTCCAGGACACCCGCCACGCGACTCGATGACTCATAGATGAACAGGTTGGCCCCCACGATAGGCTTCCATGTGGGGATAGGCCGTCCCGAGGCATTGGCCACGTATTCCGACAGCTCTCTGAATTTTCCCGTGTTGAGACGAAGATCCATTCCTTCAACGTACTTCAGGGTCATCACAAGCTCTTCGAGGGCGGCATTGCCGGCCCTCTCTCCCAGACCATTCACCGTTGTGTTAACGAAGCGCGCCCCCGCCTTGATGCCCGCGATGGCGTTGGCAGTGGCCATCCCGAAATCGTTATGCGTGTGCATCTCGACATCCATACCGGTAACGTCGATGATGGTCTTGATCCTTACGAAGGTATTGAAGGGGTCCATTATCCCCAGCGTGTCACAGAAGCGCAGGCGATCCGCGCCGGCGTCACGAGCTGTGCGTGCAAAAGTGAGCAGGAACTCCATATCTGTGCGAGAAGCGTCCTCGGCGTTGACGGACACGTAGAGATTGTGGTTTTTGGCAAACTCTACGGCCGTCTTGATACTGTCCAGCACCCACTCCCGATTGGTGCGCAGCTTGTGCTCTATATGGATATCCGAGGACGACATCGATACGGCAACCGCATCCACACCGCACTCAAGAGAAGCCTTGATATCGTCCACCACTGCGCGGTTCCAGGCGAGAATGCTGCAGTTGAGATCCAGAGCCGCTATTTTAGCGACGGCTTCTTTTTCCGCGCCGCCCATGGTAGGGATGCCCGCCTCGATCTGATGCACGCCAACCTCGTCCAGGAGCTTGGCTATTCTTAGTTTCTCATCATTGGCAAATACCACACCGGCGGTCTGCTCGCCGTCGCGCAACGTAGTGTCATCGATGTCCACGCGCGGAGGCGCGGAGCGGGATGAGCGCGGCAGCAGATACCCTAATAAACCGTCCTGCATGGCGTCTCCTCACTGTGCTTATGATCCGCAGAGTCTATCACAGGGGTCCACAACCCCCCGGAAAATCCGTCGCTGAGGTAGGTGTCCCAATGATGTTCTACGGCTTTTTATGGAACGCCAATCTCACACGCAACAACGCCACGCAAAACCTATACATACCACATACCGCGATGCGGCTAGGGCGCGGCAGACACAGAAAGGAATGGTTCGAATCTACAAAGAGGCCGGCGCGCCTACCGGCGCGCCGGCCCACAGCTGCTGCGAAAAACGGGGAATACTACTTGGTCTAAGCGTTACCCTTGGGCTTCCGCAGGTACGAGAACCAGTAGGACGATCCGACGAAGATCCCGCCGCCTACGATATTGCCGATGGTGACGGGAATGAGGTTCTTGGTGAAGAGCGTACCCCAGTTCATGTTGGTGCTGACGGCGTTCTTGAAGCCATCGAGAGCCGCCTGAGCCGCTTCCGGCAGAGGCTGGCCGGCCGCCAACATAGCAATCTGATCGGGGGTCAGCACGGCGTTGGCCGCCACATCCACGATGCCCGGGGTGTTGGACACGAGCAGGCCCATGGGGATGAAGAACATGTTGGCAACGCTGTGCTCGAAGCCCATGGCGACGAACGCCATGATCGGGAAGAAGATACCGAAGATCTTTCCAATAACATCTTTGGAGGCCAGAGCCAACCACACGGCCAGGCAGACGAGCCAGTTACACAGGATGGCGCGGAAAAATGCCGGCCACCAAGCGAGTTCCAACTTACCCTTTGCGATTGCCAACGCTTTGGCTCCCACGGAGCCATTGAACAGACCAAGAGCTCCATCACTGTAGAACGCCCCGTAGACGATGAGCACCAAGATGAGAGCACCCACAAAGTTGAATACCCAGACCACAACCCAGTTCCAGATCAGGCTGCGCCAGCTGATCTCTCCTTGTAGCGCACCTACCACCATGAACATGTTGTTGCCTGTGAACAGCTCAGCACCGGCGATGACCACTGTGATGAGGCCGACGGTAAACACGGCACCAAACAGCAGCTGTCCTACGCCGTTTCCGAGGAACTTGGCGGCGTCACTTCCTACTGTGGTGGCGAAGTACGCACCGAAACCGATGTACGCACCGGCGAGCATGCCCAAGACCACCAGCTTGCCGAACGACAGGGTGGATTTGGCCTTGCTGGCATTGCACGCCGCCCCGGCCACTTCGCCCGGGAGATAGCAGTTGAGTTGGACGGGAGGAGTCATACAGACCAGACCCTTTCTCAGATAGTTGGACAGATCAACAGGGACGAATGAGATTCACGCATTTATGCATGATCGTCTCTCGCAGTGCTTTCCGCTCCTCCTTCCAAGAGTAGAGTGACCCGTTTCGCTGAAAAACCCACGGCCCTTCATGCGCCTATAACCGAAAATCAGCCTCGCGAGTTCACCTTGGGCGCACAATAAAGAGAATCTCCGGACCGGAGAACTCCGCGGGCAGGTTTGCCACGCGCCAGTCTACAAAAAAACTACGACTGTGGTCAAACCGTAATCTTATCTCAGAAGAGTACGATGTCCGGTTCGCCTAAGACCGTCTCTGCGATGGGGCCAACACCGACCCACAGCTATCTTCAGGCAGATGCACCGCAACATCATCGCAGATGTGCGCCAACTTGCTCCAGATGCGGAGTGCCGCGAAGCCAGACCTATAGTGGATCCCGCTTTCTATGCGCCGTTGGAGGTCCATGCAGCCCGCGCCGCACCACAACCTGTACCGGGCGTTTGGTGACCAGCCGCGTGTTCGCATCCTCGGCTACACCACCCATATGAACGAACTCATGGCCGCAGCCGACGTCATTGTACACTCCACCGGCGGCATAACCTGCTTGGAGGCGCTGGTACGGGGATGCCCTCTCATCACGTACGGGTCACCCCCGGCCATGCCGGCGACTACTGTCGAGCCTTGACCGCAGCAGGGCTGTCGCGACACGTCTCCACCAGATCCAACTTAGCCCTCGCCCTGCGTGAATCGCTGAACGAAGCCCGTCCCGCCGCACCATCATTCGTGAGTATACCCACCCCCGGTCAGATCATTGGAGAGATGCTGGACGATGTTATCCCTCCCCCACTCGCACCCCACCCCATCTATCGCTTTCACGCAGAAAGCATCTAGAGGCCGTATCCTGATCTATATCATCTTGACGAACAGATAGCAGGAGAGAGGCATGGCACGCAAGCGTAAGCTGGAAGGGAGCACAGCTATAGTCACCGGGGGCTCCAGCGGCATCGGTCTCGCCGCCGCCTGTTTGCTCGCCTCGGGAGGTGCCAACGTCGCCATTGCCGCCCGCCGCACCGACGTCTTGGGGGAGGCAGTCGCACTCATTCGCTCCGCACAAACCAACCATGAACAGTTCGTAGAAGCGACATCTTTGGATGTTGCCGACCGTCGAGCCGTAGCAGACTACGCGCACACTTTTGCACGGGCTCACGGTACTCCGGACATCATCATCAATTCCGCCGGCATAACTCACCCCGGATACTTCGAAGAGATTCCCTTTGAGATATTCGAAGAGATCATGCAGGTGGATTACTTCGGAGTACTTAACGTTTGCCGCAGCTTTGTGCCGGTTATGAAGGTTCGAGGCGGCCATATAGTCAATGTGGCATCGGCCGCCGGCCTTTACGGAGTCTTTGGCTACACGGCGTACAGCGCCGCCAAGTTTGCCGTGGTGGGTTTCTCTCAGGCCTTACGTAGCGAACTCAAGCCAAACGGTATCCGTGTCTCGGTGCTCTGCCCGGTTGACACCGATACCCCACAGCTCGCCATGGAGAACGAACTCAAGCCCAAGGAGACCCATGCTATCAGCAGTGGCACGGCCGACGTCATGACTCCGGAGACGGTAGCCGAAGCCCTTGTTGACGCACTTTTTACCAATCGCTTCCTTATCATCCCCGGTAGAGAGGCAAAACTCGCCTACCTGGCCAACCGCATAGCCCCCGGCCTGCTCGAGCAGTACTTGGACGGTAAGATCCGCCGCGCCCGCAGCAGTGCACCCTGAGATTAAATTACTCCAAGCCTCTGGAGAATGTGGCTCAAAGTTAACTCCACCCCACCGGCCATAGCCCGGAGAAGGAGCAGCCCCACCACCAAAACCGCAGCGGCCACCACTGGAGCCGCCGCAGCCGTGGCGCCACGCAGACTGAACACCCCGCGCACCGCCACCCACCAGGCCATGAACGTCCACAGCAAGAGCACGATGGCCACCGCCGCCCCCGCACTCTGCACGACTTCCAGAGGAGCCAGGAGAAGCGGAGCCTGAGCAAAACTCACCGCGCGCATGGTTCCGGCCAGGGTTCCATGCGATTTAAGCAAACGGGCCGAGGCATACCCGAGAAGGATAAGTACTGCCCATCCCGCTGCACCCTGAAGCAATCCGCCACCCAAACGCTGGACAAGATTTTCAGTGTTATCGGGTTCTAAAACGTCGCGTAATCCAAAGGCGCCGGTAACAAGCACCCCCAACAGCAGCGCGGGCCCGTTCATTGACGGAGCGCGCGCCAATTCCGCATAGGCCGAACCGTCCAGCAATAAGGCGCGCAGTAATAATGCAGCCCACCGGCGGACATCACGGAGACCGGCGAGTAGGCGGGCGGGACGAAAGGCGCCGGTGGCGGGAACCGCCACCTGCGCCACGGGCGGCGGGGCCGGCCGGCCCCGCCGCCCGTCCAGGACCGCGTGAAGTCCGCTCGCGTTGGAGATGCGGGGAATCTGGACCGTCTCCGGATGGACCACAAAGGCATCCGTCTGACCTCCTCCCATGCCCCCATGACATCCAACCAGGTTCTCAAACGAAGCAACAGTGCCGTCCTCGTACACGGTGGAGAACACAATGAGATCCCCGGAGTGAGGAAACGCCGCCAGACGCTTGAGTTGTCCCGCCCTCAACTTCGTCGGTCCATATGGTGCCAAGGGATCTTCCCCCAGAATGAGTTCATCGTCTAAGCATCGATCGCCATTGGCCCCAAACAACCAGGTCTTTCCATCCTCATCCCTTCCCACTATGCAGCCGACACCAGGGTGACGCATCAAAGCCGGCACCAAGCCCGGGTGTGCCTCCTCCAACCCATCCACCGTCGCCCGCCCTTCCATGCCCGTAAAGTACACATGAGCCAGGTTCCCTGTCGCACATACCACCACGTCGGCCTTGGAACTCGGGAGCCGAGACTCCGCCCCAGTTTCATCCATTTCTTCCGCATCCGCACGGGGTTTCTCCAGCACCCTCCGCGTCCGAACCAACGTGGAGGTGCGTACTCCCTCGGCGGCCATCCTACGTTCCAGCCTGCTCATCTCACGCGCCAACTCTCTTCCCGGCCTGCGGGTCGCTTCCGCACCGGCCGTCTGCACGGCCATGGCGGAGTCTTGCAAGAAACCATCGATGACCTCCGCCAAGGTGGCACCATACCGCTGCCGGAAGGTGGCACCGCCCGCCTGCCCGTGATCCGAGAGAATGAAGAGATCGTACGAACGAGGCGCACGCGCCCATATCGCTTCGTGGATACGCCGGATCTGCGCATCGATAGATCTGAGCACCACCATGGCATCACGCGCATCCGGCCCCGTGTGGTGGGCCACTTCGTCGTAGCCCATGTATGTTATATAGATTGCAGGTAGTCCGCGCATAACATCAATGATCCCCACAAATGTCCCCACATCCCGCAGCAGCACCGTGCAGGCCGCACGCTCGGCCGGAAACCAGCTTATGATCCTCTCTGCACGGGGCCACTCACGCCGCAGACGTCGTCGCAGGCCTTGGATCACTTCACGTCCCATCTCGACTACGGCCAGCAGCAGACTCCGCGGAAAGAGGTAGGGATTCAGGAAAAAAAGATACAAATCTTCCATACCCCGCTGCTGTTCGGTGGCACGAGTATCCAGAGCGCGACTGGCGGTCAGCACCGTCTTCATTGCGTCGCCGGACAGGTTATTGTTGACACTGGAACCACCCCGCAACAGGCCCCGTCCGCGGGATACCGCAGATTCCATAGCCCACGCGTCCGCAGGATTTCGCGAGGAAACCACCCGCCCTTCACGCTTGTCGTACCAGCGAAAACCGGGGATGTCCCAATTGCTCCCGAACATGATCCCCGCCTGAGAAGACGATGTTTGCGACGGCAGACCACAGTCGTACCCGGATAGATTGTGCCCCCTCCCAAGAAGAGTCTGTAGGAAGGGCATGAGACCACGTTCCAGTGCATCTTCCAGACGCCCGCGGCTCAGACCGTCTATCTCCAGAACGATGATTCCCCGCGTGTCGTCAACGGATGGGGAAGATCCCAAACGTAGAGCCAACCAATCAATCACTCCCCCAAAGAACGAGTATTGGCTGTCGATGGCGGTCACCGTGCCCAAAAAAGTAGCGACGGCGGCCAACACCAAAGATCCCAACAGCGCACTCCAGAAGTTGGCAATGACCAGAAACGGCAACACCCACGACACCATGTACAGCATCAGGGCATTGATCACCAGCGAAAAGAGCCCTAGGGTAAAAACGTTGACAGGGAGCGTCAACCACAGGAGGGCGGGCCGCACCGAAGTGTTGAGCGCGGCCAAAACCAATGCCACAGACATCGCCTCAGCAGCGAGCTCGGCCGGACCTACCGCCTCGAGTCTCACACCGGGAACCAACCAGTGAACCACCACAAGCGACACGGCCTGCAGCCCCCAGGCGACGGCAAAGCGCACGGTGACTCCGAGAAGCCGCCTCACGCCCGGACCTCCAAATCTACATCACCTTCACCCTTGCAGCGAGAAGGCAGATCCGGGGGCCACTACTTCCACCACCACCTCCGGAGCAAGCTTGGCCGCATGATGCACAAAAGCATACGGCGGATGCACCAGGAACGAGGGGCGAGTCCACCCCATGCCCAGGGGATAAAATGTGCCCCAGTGAATGGGCACAGCGGTCGCCGGTTGGAGAAGACGGAGTGAACTGGCGGCATCGTAGGGAGTGAGATGCTCGTCTCCTAGATGAGGTCCCCATCCCCATACCGGGAGCAGCGCCAGATCCATCCTCCCCGCAAGATTCGCCATTTCCGGGAACAACCCTGTGTCTCCGGCGAAGTACACCTCATGAGAGCCACGAAACACGTACCCGAGACAATCGGCAACCAACCCGTATGGTGTCCTGACTCCGGTATGTGCAGCATGGACGCCCTGCACCTCCACCGAGCCGAAACAAGCCGTATCGCCCGCACGCATCTCGTAGACCCGCGTGAAACCAAGGTTACGCGTAGCGTCTGCAGCTCCCTTGGGAACCAGAATGGGAGTTGTCTGGTCCAGCATGCGCAACGAGTGCGGATCGAAGTGGTCCATATGAACGTGCGAGATTACTATGAGGTCTAGATCTACGCCCAGATGGGCACCGGGAGTCTCACCCCGTCTGCGCAGGGGACCGATTCTATTCCGTAGAATGGGGTCTGTCAGAATACGAAAACCACCCATGTCCACCAGGACCGTAGCATGGCCCCCGTAATTCACGCGCAGCGATGATCTCAACGACTCCATATCTTTCATGCTGTCAATAGGATAGCCTATATGAAGTAGTAATCTCCGCTCGGTCGCGACCCAGGACTCCGGCCGCTGCGGAGGGTGGTACCATCTGAGGCAGAGCCCAACCCGCTCACCAAAGGAGGAACAAGCACCATGGCCGAACAGGAGATCGGGGTCATTACCCGCTATTTCGACCGCATCGGCGTAGCGGCAATCGACATCACCGCCGGAAGCCTGCGCGTGGGTGACACGATCAGAATCGAAGGTCAAGGCGGCGAACTGGAGATGGCAGTCGACTCCATACAGCTGGATCGCGCACAGATAGAGGAAGCGGTCCCGGGGCAGGAAGTGGGCATTAAGGTTCCCTCTCCCGTGAGACGCAAGGACTTGGTCTACAAGATAGTCGACTGACTTAGGGTCGCCGAGCTCGACGCCACCGGCAAAGCGCAATCCATGACCAACCCATAGTAGACTAAGTGCTGGTAGTGTCGCGGCCCACTGGGAACGGAGCAAGAACTGGGGCGAGCAGGAGGGAGCGCTATGGGTCGGGTAGTCGTTGGAGTGGACGGTTCGGAGGCCGCCACAGCAGCACTCGAGTACGCGGTGCAGGAAGCGGCACTACGTAACGCCACACTGCGGGTGATCTCCGCCTGGGAACTACCGGTCATACCGGCGCCACCCGGCACCGTCGTTCCCCAGATAGCAGATGGTTATCCCAATCAGGCCGACGCTATAGTGGCCGACGCAGTGAAACGGGCGCAGGAATTGAGGCCGGATATTGCCGCTGAAGGTGCGGTCGTGCAGGGCTACGCAGGAGACATACTCGTCAAGGAAGGAAAGGGTGCCGAACTACTTGTCTTGGGCAAACGCGGGCTTGGTGGCCTGGCCGGCCTGCTGCTGGGTTCGGTGAGTAGGTACGTAGCCGATCGTGCTCCCTGCCCTCTCACCATCGTCCCGCCACCGACCAAGAAATAGGGTAATCTGAGCCGACACCCGCGGATCCTTTTGCGCGGCCTTCCAACTACCGTGGGCACGGGGCAATCGCCTCCCACGGTAGAGTGACTTCTCCTAATCGCCAACGAGGGCGGCCGCCTGCAGGCGGCCGCCTCACCACCGGCCAGATCCCGGAGAGATGTTCTACTGCGGCAATCCAATGCTGGCGTGGACCGAACACCGACCGCTGTGTCGTTATGGCCCAGGACCGGTCGAAATCACGAAAAAAGCGATGGATCGGTTCTCCGGGAACGTTACGATGAATGAGCGTCTTGGGTAGCCGCTCGGCCAGTACCGACGGACGGCTCAACCCAGGCAAATGCGCCGCAAATGTGATGGTACGGGGTTCAGCCTGCCCGACACCATCAGTTCGCCAAAACGGGGGTTCGCCTGTGCGGGAACAACCCAAAGTGACCCACACGCATAGGCGGCCGATTTCGTCGCACGTCCCTTCCACCAGAACCCCGTTTGGTGCAAGGCCGGCACAGAGCCGGTCCCACGCCCGCCACGCTTCCCCCTCCTCGTACTGCCGCAAGACATTCATAGCCCGCACCAACAACGGCGGCCTGGTCACCGGCAGCTCGAAGCCGCCCAACCCAAAAGTCAGCCCCGGGTAGCGCTCGTATCGCGCGCACTCGGAGAGGAATCGCCTGCCTTCCTCCACGCGTTCTGGATCAATCTCCAGGCCCACGACTCTTACATCCCGTCGCATCCTGCGCAACCGCTCGTACAACTCCACCGTGGTGACGGGCGACACGCCAAAACCCAGGTCCACCACTAAAGGCGCCTGCCCAGCCACGCCCAACTGCCAACCATGGGTGGCCGTAATCCATCGGTCCACGCGACGCAGTCGATTGGGCGCCGTAACACCACGGGTCACCTCACCCGCAGGTCGATGCCGTCCACGCCGAAGGACCACGTCACCACATACCGTCCGCCTGCAACCGACTCAGCAGCAGATGGAAATACACCAGCCCGCGATAAGGTGCGTAGGGAGCAAGCAATCGCTGCATCTCAGGTGGTTGCGGCCGAGCGGCAAGGTGGAGCCAATCCTGCACCTTGTTCTGACCGCCTACGTCATCCACCGGGAAGACGTCCCACCTGCCCAGTCCCCGCAGCGCCACGTATTGAGCCGTCCAGCGGCCGATACCCTTCACGGCCATGAGGCGCTCCGCCACCTCCTGATCGTCCAGTCGAGACAGTCCCTCGAGATCGAGCTCTCCCGACACCACCGATTGCGCCATCGCCACAATGGCTTCCGCCTTGCGCCGACTGAAACCCAACGCCCGCAGGGCGTCGGGATCCGCGCCCGCCAAGTCTTCCGGGGCGGGGAAGCCGATGGCTTCACCCAGATGGGGACCGAAGGCAGCGCACAGCCGGTTGAGCAGGATTATCCCCACGTTGAGCGACAATTGCTGACATGCGATCCCGTTCACCACCGTCTCGAAAGGCGAGAAGAGACAGGGCGGCTTCAGTCCTCTGAAGCGCGAGACCAGACTGTTCAGCCGCTCATCGCCTGCGGCCAGACGGTAGAAGGGGGCAAGATCCACCTGCAGTCCCAACGCGTGAGACAGAGTCTCGACCACCTCCCGCCCCACCGACGGGGGCAAACCGTTACCGTCGCCCCGAATAGCGATGCGCAGACTCTCGCCGCCCGCCGAGGGCGTATCGCCGGAGAGGCCGGTCGAATCGGCGTCGTGGGAGGGAGCCGCCGGATGTGCACCGGTGACGGAGACTGCCGTGGGCTGCGTGACCTCGACCTCCACGATGCTCGACCCCACCGCCAGTACCCGCCGAAAGGCCACACCATCCCAGCGGTCCATATCGTTGACCGGCAGCCGGCGAAGCGCCCAGACGGTGAAGTCAAGACGGAACGGCGGTGTGGGAACGATATCAACGAACATCAAGCCTCCGATTGCGAACTACCCATTTTCACCATACCCCAACTGCGCAAAACCGTCTCGTCTCAATGAGTCCCGCCCGATAGATTCAGCGCAACCACGCCGCCCACAATGGCCAACAACCCACAAACCTTCAGCAGGCCGAGTGGCTCTCGAAACCACAAGACTCCAATGGTGGCAATCAGGGCCGTACCCATACCGCTCCAAACGGCGTACGCAACGCTGACATCCACTTTTTTCAGTGTGAACGTCAGAAACCCGAAAGACACCACATAGAACACGAGCATCAGAATTGACGGCAGCAAACGCGTGAACCCTGCCGACAGCTTCATACAGGTGGTGCCCGCAACTTCAAACACAATAGCCAACGTCAGAAGTACCCAATGCATACGCCCTTAACCACCTCATGTCTCGCGTTTGTGCAGCCGGTCTGCCGTCTTGCGAGAAGATGATAGCTGTGAACCGCCCCGGCTTCAATGGAGACTCAGTTGTTTGAGTCCGGCCTCTTCAGCCGAGACCTGCTCACGATAGAACATCTCCTCGAACTCCGCCGGAGGGATGTTGCCGATAGGTTCGAGGAGTCGGCGGTTGTTGAACCAGTCGACCCATTCGAGTGTCCCGAACTCAACGTCTTCGAGCGTTTTCCAAGGACCGCGCTTTCTGATGAGTTCGGCCTTGTAGAGGCCGTTGATGGTCTCGGCCAGGGCGTTATCAAAGGCATCTCCTTTGGACCCCACCGAGGTGACGGCCCCAGCTTCGGCCAACCGTTCGGTGTAGCGAATGGACAGGTATTGCACGCCGCGATCCGAATGGTGAACGACACCGCCGACATCATCCCCACGCCGCCAGAGAGCCATCTCCAGGGCATCTAAGGCCAGATCGGTGCGGAGCGAGCCGGAGACCTGCCAGCCGAGGATCATGCGGGAATAGGCGTCGATGACAAAGGCGGCGTAGACGAAGCCCGACCAGGTGCGCACATAGGTGAGGTCCGCTACCCAGAGCCGGTTGGGCGCGGTGACGGTGAACTGGCGGTCCACTAGGTCGAAGGGGCGGGGAGCGGCGAGATCAGGGAACGTCGTCTTCCAGGTCTTGCCCCGAACGACGCCTTTCAGGCCCAGGGAGCGCATGAGGCGTTCCACGGTGCAGCGGGCCACGGTGATGCCTTCGCGCTTCAGCTGCCGCCATACCTTGCGGGGGCCGTAGACGGAGTAGTTGGCCTCATAGACGCGAGTGATCTCGCCCTTCAAGGCTTCGTCACGGAGTGCTCTGGCCGACGGGGGCCGGTTGATAGCGGCGTAGTAGGTGGAAGGGGCGATGGGCAACACCTCGCACATCGGCTCGACCCCGAACTTCTCCTTGTGCTCGGCGATGAAGACGGTCATCTCCTCTGTTTGCGGTCGAGCTCCGCTCCGAAGAAAGCTGCGGCTGCCTTGAGGATCTCGTTGGCGCGCCTAAGCTCGCGGTTCTCCTTCTCAAGTTCCTTGATGCGGGCCCGCTCTTCGGTGGAGACGCCGGCGCGCAGGCCACCGTCGATCTCAGCGGTGCGCACCCACTTGCGTAGCGTCTCGGCGGTCATGCCCAACTTCTGTGCCACCGAACTGATGGCCGCCCACTGGGAGTCGTATTCGCCCTCGTGTTCGAGGACCATGCGGACGGCTCGCTCCCTGACTTCTGCTGGATACCTCTTCGATGTGTTGTTCATGACTCCATCCTCTCAAAGGTTGGAGCCTCCAGGAAAGCCGGAGCGGTTCAGCTGAGCGGGCTGTCGGACCCACCTGCTCAATTTGTTCATTTATCAAGAGATGGGGCCGCATCTGAGATGGTTTGTCGATTGCATGGTCTAGGTATCACGACAACAGGCCGACACGCGCATCGACGACGCGCACATCGTCAAAACTGATGGCGGTGTTCGAAGAACCTGTTGAAAAGGATGGGAAATGAAGAATCCGGCGCCCCTGTTGGTCGACTTCAGCCACCTACTGGAAGACGATGACCCGGAGGGCCCCGTAATCGACCTGGCCTGCGGAGCGGGACAAAACGGACTATTTCTTGCCGCCTTGGGTGTACCTGTGATTCTGGCCGATCGATCTTCCAAAGCGCTGGCGGCCGCGCAGAAATCTGCCAAGGAACGCAAAATAGAGGCACGTTTCTGGGAAGTCGATCTGGAAACGGGCGACAACCCTTTAGACCCCGACCACTACCGAGGGATTCTGGTATTCCGCTACCTTCATCGGCCGCTGATCCCCCATATTCGCCGGAGCATTCGCAAGGGAGGAATCCTCATCTACGAAACCTTCACGAGCGAGCAGTCTCGATACGGCAAACCCCACAACCCGGCTTATCTGCTCCAACCGGGAGAGTTGGCCGGCTGGTTCGCGGATTGGGAGATCATCCACTCCTTCGAGGGTATCCTAGAAGGTCCACGGCGGGCCATGGCCCAGACCGTCTGCCGCAAACCCGGTCGATAGAGAGGCAGGCGGTAACGATCGTCGCATTTGACACTCACGCCGTCCGGCGCCCGCCCCAGCGCAGCAGACGCAGCCCGTTGAAGACCACCAGCAGACCGACGCCCATGTCGGCCACCACGGCCATCCACAGGGTGGCTTCACCCACGAAAGCCAGACCGAAGAACACGGCTTTGACTCCCAGGGCCAGGCCGATATTCTCGGCCAAAATCACGGCCGTGCGACGACTGAGACGAATGAAGGACGGCAGCCGGCGCAGATCGTCGTCCATCAGAGCCACGTCGGCCACCTCCAGCGCCGTATCGGAACCGGCCGCCCCCATGGCGAAGCCGATGCTCGCAGCTGCCAATGCCGGCGCATCGTTGATGCCGTCACCCGCCATCCCCACTTGGTCGTGGGTACTCACCAGATCGGTGATGGCAGCGAGTTTCTCCTCGGGGAGCAATCCGCCGCGGGCGTCCTCGATACCCACCTGCTCGGCGATGGCCGCCACCGTCTGTTGATTGTCGCCGCTGAGAACCACAGTCCGCAACCCGAGCGAGTGCAGATCGGCCACCGCTTCCCTGCTGCCGACGCGTACGGCGTCGGCCACACCGAACACCGCCAGCACCCCCTGCCCGTCGGCCAAGATCACCACACTCTTACCCTGACTCTCCAACGCTGTGAACAGCTCTTCCAATTCGGGACGACAGACGTTCAGATCATCGATCAATCGATGGCTACCCAGATACAACCATTCATCGCTCAGGCGGCCTTTGGTACCCCGACCGGGTAAGGCAACGAACTCGCTCAACTCAGGTGGCGACACCGCGGCTTCGCGGGCGTAAGCGGCGATGGCCTGTGACAGCGGATGATCGGAACGAACGGCCAGAGCAGCGGCGCAACTCAGCGAACGTCGCGCCTCTTCATCGCCCTGGGGCAGAAAGTCGGTGACGGACGGTTCGCCCTCGGTGATGGTCCCCGTCTTATCGAAGGCCACTACTTTGAGCTTTCTACCCTGCTCCAGATACGCGCCGCCCTTGATGAGTATGCCCCGCCGGGCGGCGGTGGCCAGGCCGCTCACCACGGTCACCGGAGTGGAGATCACAAGCGCGCAGGGACAACCGATGACCAAAAGCACCAGCGCGCGATAAATCCAGGTCAAGAAAGATTGACCGAGCACCAGGGGCGGAATCAACGCCACGAGTATCGCCAGGCTGAGAATCAACGGCGTGTAGACACCGGCAAAGCGATCGACAAAGCGCTGGGTCGGGGCCCGTCCGGTCTGGGCCTCCTCCACGGCGTGGATGATGTGAGCCAAAGTGGTATCACCTGCCGCCTTGGTGACCCGGAACTGGAAGGACCCGGTGGTGTTGATGGTGCCGGCGAAGACCTGAGCGCCGGGCCCCTTCTCCACCGGCATACTCTCCCCGGTAATGGGTGCCTGATTAACTGCGGAAAAACCCTCGACCACTTCTCCGTCCAGAGGAATCCGTTCTCCGGGTCTCACCCGCACTACGACACCCACGGCAACCTTCTTCGCCTCGATGTCGATCCACGTTCCGTCCTCCCGCCGGACGGTGGCCGTCTCCGGCGTCATCGCCAAGAGACTGCGGATGGCGTGTCGCGCCCTGTCGAGCGAGAGTTCCTCGATGTGTTCCGCCAACGCGAAAAGCACCATGACCATAGCCGCTTCCGGCCACTCACCGATAGCCATGGCGCCGGTTACGGCAATGGTCATGAGGGCGTTGATGTTGAGGGTGCGGTTTTTGAGGGCCAGCAACCCCTTCCAATAGGTCTCGAGACCACCGAGAGCGACCGCAAACAGGCTGAGACCGACAACCAACCAGAAGCCATCGGCCAGGACCAGATGCAAAGCCTCGGCCGAGAAGGCGGCGACCGCGGCAACGGCCAGGAGTACCCAGACACGACGAGAGACGACAGGAGCCGGCGTGACTCCTTCTCGCCCCACAGTTTGGCCCGGCGCAACGGAATCGTCACGCACGGTGGCTCCGAGACCGAGCGCCTCAATGGCCCCCACGGCTTCCGCAGTAGCGTCGGGTAGGGTTGTCAGGGTGAGGCGGCGCTCCAAGAAATTGCAATCGATAGCTTCGATCCCCGGCATTCCAGAGAGCCTGTTACGAATCATCGCCTCCTCGGTGGGGCAGTCCATGCCGGGGACGTCGAGAACCGTGCGCACGCTTCCTTCACGGGTGGTTTCGTGCGCAACAGGCCCGTGGACAGACTCGCGGGCGGCAGATTCGGCAGGAGCCGCCTTGCGTTCGGCGACGGGCCATTCTCGGCAGACGCCACTACAGACCGTCTCTGTACATTTCGCCCCGTGAGTCTTATCTGTCATCCGGCCGACCCCCTCCACAGTCATAGTACTGTAGACTGTAAATCGGCCACAGGGTCGAGATGAGACCGCGCTCCACCTGCGAGATCGAACGGAGCTTAGTGGCAGATGCCATGCTTGATTGCGACGTGTTTGCCAGGCGATGATTGCACACGATATCCATCTACACGGGCGACACCTGCGGTGGACGCCCTAAAATTCGACCTTGCCTACCGGCCGCCGTTCGACTGGACGGCTCTGTGCCTCTTCTTGGGCCGACGGGCAATAGGGGGCGTAGAGACCGTCGACGGTGACACGTACTATCGTGCGCTCCGTCTCGATTACCAGGGAGCGACATACGCCGGGTGGATTTCAGCAACGCCCTCTCCAACTGAGCCCGTATTGACTCTGTGGATATCGGCGTCGCTGGCTCCGGCGCTCCAAAGTGTGCTCAAACGAGCCAAGCATGTATTCGATCTATCGTGCGACCCGGAGACGGTGGCGGCAGTGTTGGGTGACCTGGCTACCCGCCATCCCGGTCTACGATTACCCGGAGCCTGGGACGGCTTCGAGTTGTTGGCCCGCGCCATACTCGGCCAACAGGTGACGGTACAGGCCGCCCGCACGTTCGCCACCCGTTTGGCGCAGATCTTCGGCGAACCTCTTGCCGGCGCGCCCACCGGGCTGACGGTCACCTTCCCAAGCGCGACGCGTATGACCGAGGTGCGCCCAGAGGAGATCCAGGCCCTGGGCGTGGTGGGTAGTCGTGCCCGCGCCCTCGTGGGCGCGGCTCAGGCCATTGCCTCAAAGGAGATAGTTTTAGAACCTGGTAGTGATCCAAAACGCACGTTAGTCGCGCTACGCCGGTTGCACGGCGTCGGCGATTGGACCGCCCAGTACGTGGCGATGCGTGCGCTCTCTTGGCCCGATGCCTTTCCCGCCACCGATCATGGTGTCCTCAGGGCCATGGACGAGAAGGATCCCCGCCGCGCGCGGGCGCGCGCGGCCTCGTGGGCGCCGTGGCGCTCGTATGCCGTGATGCACCTCTGGCAAATGCTGGAGGGCCGATGTAAGAAGGAGCGAATGAGAATGACAGTCTACAGCTACATCGATAGCCCCCTCGGTCGCGTCCTGCTCACTTCCGACGGCGACTCTCTGACCGGACTGCATCTCGAGGGCCAGAAGCACGAACCGCAGCCCGATAATGACTGGACACGAGACGATGCACTCCTCCTCTTCGCCGCCACCGCAACCCAACTGGCCGAGTATTTCGCAGGCACACGTTCATCCTTTGATCTACCGGTGGCACCGATGGGCACTCCCTTCCAGCAAGAAGTATGGCGCCTCCTGCAGGAGATCCCTTATGGAGCCCGCATCTCGTACGGCGATATCGCGCGCGAGATGGGGAGACCACAGGCGGCCCGCGCCGTAGGCGCGGCCGTAGGGCGCAATCCAGTGTCGATCATCGTGCCCTGCCATCGGGTCGTCGGCAGCGACGGCTCCCTCACCGGCTATGCCGGAGGCTTGGAGCGCAAGACGACGCTACTCGAACTGGAGCGTCGACATACGCAAGCAGGCTCCCCACAAACAGACCCCCCTCAAACAGGCTCCTGATTCATTAGCACCGCCGTTCTCTTCTGCAAACGCGACTTTGCCGACCCGGCGGCTGCTACTCTCCCGCAGCCTGCTTGTCACAAATGAGTTCTCCTCCCCTGGACACACAATCGGGACCGACTTCGCGAAGAATGACCAAAATATTCTCCTCGGGGAGGGCGAAGGCCTCCGAGGCCACCCGAGTAAGATCCTGAGCCAGTTTGCGCCTTGTGTCAATATCGGTCTTGGGACCTTCAACAATAATGAGCGGCACGATCAACTCCTTTCCAAAAAATCATTTACACCAGTAGTTGTTCGCCGCAGCCACCGTCTGGAAGTTGATAGCGATAACCTGCGATGCTGCCGTAAGCGAGTCGGCGTTGGTGGAGTACACAGGGCGAAGCTTATGCAATACCTCCGCATCCGGCTGCGTGTACTTGACACCACGACGGCTCAGAGTAATAGCAAGCTCAAAACCTTCTTGCGGCGTATCGGTAATGAGGGTGGTCAGCCATGTATCGGCCATGATAAGAACCTCCTGTCGCCCAGCGACACTCTCAACATACACCTGTTGCCTGCTCATACCCAAACACAGCATCCAACGAATCGCGTGTAGCCGCCGTTCCGGCTCCGGCGCGCGTTGCGCGAACCACGTCGGAGCCGGAACGCGTGGAGAGCGGTGAAGTGGTGGCGACGGCGGCCTGTGCAGGCCGCCGTCGCCACCGCAGTGTCACTTCCGCAGCATCACATGGAAGGTGCCGTCGGCATCCTCCTCGTATTCGCCCTGCCATCCTCGCTGTTGAGCGGCAAGGAGCACGTTGTTGCGGGCGGCGGCGGTGTCAACCAACACCTCGATGGAAGCGCCACCCTCGGCCGCATCCATGGCCTCAAGGGTCATGATCACCGGTTCCGGACAGGATAGACCACAGGCGTCAACCGCTACTCGGCTCTGATTTCGATTATCGGCTTCCACTGTTCCTCCTTTATTTGCCTACGCTGCGCGCACGTTCACGCATGGTGAAGCCGATGATGATGCAGATCACCAGTCCCACGACAACCGCCCAGGGACCGAAGGCGGCTACCCCCTTCGCCGAACTGGCGGTGCTAAAGGTGTGGGCCACGAATGCGCCGGCCAACATGCCCAGCACGAAGATGCCGGAGTCGCCGTCGCCCTCGCCGGACATGATCAACTGCCTGCCCGGACAACCCCCGGCCAGGGTGAAGGCCAACCCGGCCAACACCATGCCCAATGTGTTCCAGAGCTGGTTGGTATGTGCCACGGGTTGGTCGGCGAAACCGGCGTGAAACTGTCCCAGAATGAGGTTGGTCACAAAAGCGGCCAAGATGAGAGCCACGATTCCATTGAAGAGATAGGAGCTGCGCGCGAGCATGAGATCGCGAATGGCCCCCACGGTGCAAAAGCGGCTGCGTTGAGCGAGTACTCCTATGACCAAGCCCACGGCCAGCGCCAACACGATCGGCGCCGCCTGGCTGCCGGGCCCTTCCACCGAGAAGAAGATGGGCCCCACCGCGTTTCCATCCGCATCCCGACCAAACATGGGAGCCACCAACAAGAGGATGAGCAGCACCACCATCAGGACGGGCATTATCCAGCCCATAGCTTTGGGGGCGGGGCGACTGCGACCCAGGCTGAATCCCTTCTTCAGGAAGAAGACACCCACGCTGATTCCCACCACCAGGCCCAGGATGCCGAATAGGGCATTCCCGTCGCCGCCCGCCAGTCGCAGGTAGGCCCGCCACGGGCAGCCGAGAAAGACCAGCGCGCCGATCATAGCGAACATGCCCAGGAAGAAGCGGACGATGGTCCCGGACCCGGTTCGGGGACGGAACTCGCGAAAGGCCATTGCTGAAGCGAAAGACCCCAAGACGATGCCTATAATCTCCGGCCGGATGTACTGCACCACCCCGGCCCGATGAAGCCCAAGCGCTCCAGCGATGTCCCGTGCGAAACAGGCCACGCAGATACCCATGTTCCCCGGATTGCCGGCGAACACCAATATAGGTGCAAGCACTCCCACCACGATCCCGGCAATGATAGGGCCCCAGCGACCGGTCAGAATCCTCTTCATCCTCATACCGTCTCCCGAAATCCGTGCTTTAGTGCCATAACGATAACTCATAATATCTATCGCTACAACACATAATGAGCGGTAGCCACCGCCCTAGACACGCGGATCGGGCACGGTCTATGTCGTTCCTATGGCAAACGTTCTGCCTCGACGCGGAAGGGCCGGCAGAACCTCCGGCCCTTCTTTCAAGAGCCGCTCTTCTTCAGAGCCTTAGCTTGGGCCTTGGCCACCTTCTTGGCCACCTTCGCCATCGCGGCAGCATCAAGGTCGCTCGTAGCCGGAGACTCAGAATCGAATCCGGCTTTGGTCGGTTCTGTGACCGTCTCCGTTGCGACGGGAGTTTCTAATGCAGTAGGGATTTGGATCACCGGAACTCGATCCGGCAACTCGGGTTTCTCCCCATCTGAGCCGTCCCTCTCTGTATTGCCACCCGTCGTCTCTGGAAGCGCCGAAGACAACTTGCGTTCGCGGCGCCTACGGCTGCGGCCCACTAGATAGTCGGCCAGTCGCTTGCCGAACTGGCCGATAAAGCCGGCAGCCAGCACAATGAGAACCCATTTGACTATGTCGAACCAGTCGATATTCGACTCCCTGCATCTGCTTCTGTCAATAAAAGCTTAACCGAGCCTAACCCAAAATGTGTCCGGATGTCGGTGTGGGCGCGAGCCAGGGTCAACGACACATGGTGGGTCATGATCTTCCACCCTGCCAGGAGTAGCGGGCCCCGAATCTTGACGCGGCACTCTATTGCCCAACCGCTTCATTCGCGTGCTCACGCAGTCGGTGCTCGATCTCTGCGGCAAGTGCATCCAGATTCTCATTGCAGCAGACCACCTCCGCGCGGAGTGCAGTCATGGCCTCGGTGGACTCCTGCCCCCCAATCGCGAGGACGGCATCGCGTACCCGGTCGAGCTGCAGGGAGGTGTTCGCCACCTGCCGCATGATCTCGTCGTTGTTGCCGCTGGAAGCAAGAAACCCCGCCCAAACCCCGAGCCGTTCGGTCAGAAGACGCCGCTCACCCACCAGCCGGTGAAGCAGGTCGGCGAGCTCCTCGGCCGAGGCCGCTTCGCCATCATCCCCCCCAGGCACGGGAAGTGAGCGCGACACCACGATCCCTCGACTCAATTCACTTCGTCCCTCATCTGCAAGGCCGTGGAGAAGATCGGTGAGGGCCACCCGGGTTACGGGCGCCCAGCGGCGTTCAGTGAGCCGCCCGACCACCCGGTTGACGACCAGGAAGGTGAGCAAGAACGTCACCAGACTGCCGGCCAGGCCTGCAAGCACCACGAGATCCTGCCAGATGCTCGTCTTGATATCGATGATGAAGATGACGGCCATCAGAGCCAGACCGCCAATGAACGCCCCTATGCGGCCTACAGCCGCCCACCGCTCACTTTTGTCCATCAATCTCCTCTACTAGCCTCCGAGGGCACGGTTATCGTGATCCGCGGTCAGCCGGTGTGCCGGTCGGTCAGGCCCGCGACTTCTAGGATGAGTTCCCCGCGCGACCACACCCCCATCATCTCGCAGACACTCTCAAGTGCCGCCGTCCATTGACCGGGGTCTTCGGCTTCCAGGAGACTGCGACGCAAAGCGGCGATCGCCGATTCCTTCTCTCCGGCTTTGCCGAGCACCTTTCCGAGATCGGCAAGCGTGCGGCTGGGCATGCAGGGCAGAGCCACCAAGTCGGAGGCGTCCTCGGCTCTCCCGGCTGCCAGCAAAGCTTCGGCAACAGGCACGATCTGTCCAAGACGGTGTCCCCTAGACCGTTGGGCGATCATGAGCGCCTGGTCGAGCAGAGCGTGCGCCGTTTCGAGTCGGCCGAGAGTGAGATAAGCCCTACCTAAGCGGGCATACGTCTCGGCATAGCCCGAACAGAACGGACAGGTCCTCGCGATCTGCCGGGCGATCTCTCTCACCCTCTGAGCGTCTCCTCCGAGAGCGAGACCCTCGGCCAGCCGGGCGAGCACCCCATCGGGGATGTCGTGGTCGTCATCGTCGCGGTCGACCCCCAGTGCTTCCGATGCGGCATCGTGGGCCGCCTGCGGGTCGAACCCGCAATCGACGTAGGTGGAGACCACCGCCGCCCAATCTTCGTCTCGAAATAGCTCTTTGGGATGACGGGCACTCTGCCAAGCCCGACGGGCAACCTGTTCGGCCAACTGTCGCTCCCCGAGTTCGAGCAACGGGGAACAGAGCGACCCGAGCGAGACGGTCGGATCGGGATAGTATTCGTCCTCTTCATATTCGACGCGCTCCGCGTCTGTTATGGCCTTCTCGATGAGGCTCCGGGCCACTTCGGGCTCCCCCACAAGCCGATGGAGCCAGGCCTGCTCGAGTCGGCGTCCAGGCCAACGGCTGCCGGATGCGCCCGCCTCGATGGCTCGGCGTGCCATCTCGTCCGCCTCTGGGCTGCCCGAAGCGGCGAGCGCCTTCGCGGCGGTGGCCAGGAGCTGCGACTCCTCGGGTCTGCTCCGCGCCCATTTCCAGGTGGCTTCGTGGGCCTCGGCAGCGACCTTGAGCGCCTGTTTCTCGGCACCCTGATCAAGGAGCGCGCGGGCGATCGCGGCAAGCGCCTCGGCCCGGTAGCAACTCTCGTGCCCGGCGTGGTCGGTGCCTCGCTCTACCGGGATGGACCGGGCGACGGCCAGAGCCTCATCGACACCACCCGGAGACCCGGCCCGCACCAGTGCCGCCGCCGCCTCCGCCAGCGCGCTGTGGGTCAGATCCCCGTGGCAGTCTCCGGCCTGCAGATAACCGACGGCCTCTCGCAGCAGATCAAGGCCGGGGTCGAGCAGCCCGCGGGCGAGGAACGGCAGAGCGCAGTCGAGCAGAAAGCTACCTCGGGCCGCGGTGTCTTCCTCGGTGCGGACGAGAGGCAGGAGGAGGCTGTCGGGCTCCCCCAGACGCGCGAGCACGTCGGCGGCGTGACCGTGGGAGCCGTCGATGACCCACACATCGTCTTCGGCGAGGGCGGCAAGAGCGTCGATGAGCAGCTCCCTGGCGTCGTCTTCTTCACCCAGGTCGAGCATGCTGCCGGCGAGCAGACTGCGTAGCGTGAAGACACCCTGGCGCCCCAACGCCGCCGCATCACCGTCCACAGCGCCGACCAGCCGGCGCAGGCCTGAGATGCCGACGGCCCCGGCTAGGAGCCGATCATAGCCGGTCTCGGTGATCAGACAGTAGAGGGCGGAGTGATACATGTCCTCTGGGGTGCCCTGAGTGATGCCCGGGTCTTCTGGTGGCAGCAAGTCGACCGCCATCGCGATCGCTTTGTGTGCTTCGGGCGTCAGGCCGACCGCATGAAGAGCGTGGCCGGCCCATAGCCAAGCCTGGTACACCTGCTCATCTGCCTGTTCGGCCTCATCAAGTGATCTCCGGGCGAGTTCGTGAGCCACGGCCGGGTCGATCTTGGTCAGACACCGAAGAAGATCGAGCCCGACCTCCGCATCTGGGTCTGCTCGGACCTCCACAACGACCGGCCCAAGCAGGGTTCTCGCCGCGTTGATCTCACCGGCATCGATCATGATGGTGGCTATCGCCTGAAGCGAGGCACCGTCCCCGAGATCGGCCAGAGTCAGCGCATCGACCCAATGGCCGCTCCGAACGAGTATGGTCAGTAGATCCAACGGCAAAGCGGCCACATACCGGCGCAGACCATACCGCTCAGACGCCAGGCGCGCGACCTGGATCAGGTCGTCGGGACTGTTGCAGTCAAGAACCAGGAGCTCATCCTGCAGGGCTTCGTGACGGCGGGCCATCTCGAGACTGTCGGCTAAGGGGCTGGATTCGGGTGACATGGCTCCTCCGGATCTCTTGCAGTATACGCGGCCCCCGGAACAACGGCGTTCGACGACCCTAGGACATTTGTACAGACGACTGGGGACGAGTTTAGAGGCTTGGGCTTCGACCGGCCACCTTGTCAGGTTCTAGGGGGATCTGCATCACGGCGTCCACCCAGTCGACATCCCTTGCGCCGCCGTCAGAACCCCACATGCAGGACTTTTCTACTCGGCTGTGGGCTTGGTGGGGGATGAGCTGTAGAACGCCGGTGAGATCGAAAACGTGATTCGCGATCTCAAGTACGGGGTAGGCCTCAACCACCTGCCCTTGGCGAGATTCGCAGCCAACACCGCCCGGCCCCGGTCGAGGGAGTTCAGGCGAGTCCTTCTTGCCCTTCGCCCCTGTCGTCACCCTTGCCGGTCTGAACCCGGCCCCCGAAGGCTATCTACGGGACTAGAGTCGGCGTCAGCCTACCTCAGACTCACTCGGAAGAGTCGTCATCGGCTTGCGAATAACGCAAAGAGGCTTTCCTTAGGCTATCGCTTAGGCAGGTCGGGGGCGATCAACCCCTGTGCTCCACATTCGGTGGCCTCATCCCCTTCTCGGCCACGGACCGGTGGATTCCGGCTAAGTTAGGGTGACCACCACTGCTCGATCTCGGTCACGACCTCTTCCGAGAAATACAACCGGAACTCCCTGAAAGACGACGGCGAGAAAGTCAGGAATTCCTCCCAGGAGATCTGAGTTTCCGGAGTCAACCAGGGCTGGGGGGAGACCCGAATGGCGACTTGTTCGGAAACGTCCAGGGTGTGAATTGCGGGGCATGAGTTCTCAAAGTGATATCCATAGCTCTCGTTGGGACCGTCATTCACCAGTCTCACGTAGTCAACGTCAAGGTGTCGGCCATTGCGGTCCTCCCACTTCTTCTGGATTATTCCGAGCTTGCATCCGGAGGGATGAAGAACATTGTCAGGGTCCTGTTGTTCTTGAACCGCCTCCAATACGGCTTCACTCCACTCAATCAAGTTCGGAATCGAAGCCGAGAGACCGAGGTAGGGAACGTTGAGGCCGATGCCCGCGTGCAAACCCCCTGAAAGAACCCACCAAGGTGTCTGTGCGGGGTGCACGGTCAGATCGAGGAACCCGTCCGCATTGAGGCTCGGTCCTGCAACGCCATAGACGGCAAGAGTGACCACGGGACCTACCGAAATTCGCAGGTTTCCTGCGGTCGCGCTGGGCGTGGCTATAGGACTCGAGAAGGTGCTCAAGAAGTCACTGCGCGGGGTCAGCCGACCGTTCGCGTAGCTCAGGCCCGCTGTCAACCTCGTCGTGTGGATGATGGACTTACTCATCGACGTGGAGGCGCCCGCAGATGCTTTCAATTGGAACTGGAGCGTGGGAACCAGCACTACCGGCACTCCCGACACGAACAGAGTGACGGGCCTGAAGCTGTACGGTTTCACCAGCAGGTCCCATGTCCGGCTTCCACTCGAGCCCGCAGAGGCCGAGGCCATGAAAATGGTCTCCACTTCAGTGGTGAAGTCGGCCGAGGCTTCGAGCCCTGTCCGTCCCCACTTGGCCCTGAACTTGACGTTTGGCGGCACCGAGAGTGAGGTGGACCCGGATACTTTCAGTTTACCCACACCGAACGGAATGTCCTCCAGGGAGACGGAAACGCCAAGATCGGCGGTAAACGCGGTCGCCTCCAGCCGGTGTTGCCCGAGGATTGCGATCTCTCCTATGGATGCCGCGTCCATGGTGTCGGGACTCAACCTTACGTCGGCGCTGAATGAGCCCTCAGGTATCGCGTCCTGCAGGGTAGCGGATGTTGTCCTGACGGTGAGACCGGAAGCGCCAGGGGAGACGCTCACCACCTTGCGCAGCAGACCCATCGGGGTGGCAGCGGAGACCCCGGCGACGATGACGTCCCCGGGAGCGAGCGTGGGTACCGCAGAAGACCTATCGAATAGCAGCGTGGACTGATCCGAGGATACGGACTTCAGTTCGGACAAAGCACCCGCATCCAGAACCTTGGTGGTGTCCGGAACTACGGATTCCATCATCGTCAGCAGACTTGACAACATCTGCGCCACCTCGCCCCGCGTGGCACTCATGTTCTGCCAGCCCGCCCTCAAGCCGAGGAGTCCGTCCAGGAGACCGTTGTACTCGGCGGTGCGGAGGTTGGCGCCGTGGGGTTCCGGGACACCGGCGAAGTAACTGGGGGAGCCGGAGGGCGGGGCGGTGAGGGTGCCGGGCAGAAGACTGTTTGTTCCCCGCACGATCATGGTTACCACCTGGTCCCGGCGGATGGAATCCCAGGGGCCAAATAGGGTCTGAGCGGTGTTGGTGCCTTTGGTGATGCCGTTCTCGTAGGCCGCCTGTACGAAGACGTGGGGATAGCCTTGGGCGTCAGGAGCACCCAGATCAGTGAAGTGGGTGGCGGTGGAGGTTTTCGGGGCGATACCGAGTGTGCCCACGATCATCTTGGCGAAGTGGGCGCGCCTCACCGGATCGGCGAAGCCGAACCGCCCGTCGCCATAGCCATTGATTATGCCCCGAGAAGAGAGATCATTGATGGCCGCGTCATAAGCGTGGCCATTAGGAACGTCAGGGAAGGCTAGGGCGCCTGCGCTGAATGTGAGCAGTACGATTAATGCGAGAAAGACCACTGCTGCCAACGCCCGCACTTTTGCACGTTTCATCCCGTCCTCCGTTTTCGACAAACGTGAGTCACTACGTAGTCCAACCGGGTTGAGTCCCCTAATGTCGTGTAACAACCGTCGTGTCCTTGTAGCCCTTCACAGGTTAGCTGTCAGTGGATAGGGGTAGCAACAGCGTGGGTGACCTCTTCTTTCATTTCGGAGGTTGACTGTTGGTAGATTCGAGCCGGCGAGCGCCGGTTGTGAAGAAGCATCCTTCATTCACCAAGGCTCATCGTCCTCTCACCCGCTCCATGGATGCAGCCATGGCAAGGACGGCCTCGCGGTTCCAGGGATTAGCGATGAACCAGAGGTAGTTGTCCGCGCCGTCGACGAAACAATGGAGCCAGCCGTAGGAGTAGCCCACGGCTATTTCTTGGCCTTCCCAAGTGATCCCCGTATGGTGAAAGCCTCCGAGGGCGGCGTCCCCTTCATAGGGGCAATCGAGACGAATGGTGGAGTGTCCATTGGTGAACGTGAGGTTGTATCCACCGCCTCCCTTCCACACTTCGCATCCATCCTTCAACAGCGCCCAACCAGAGGGGAGCTGGGTCGGCAGGTAGATCGGGTCTGCCGTGCCAACGGTCCCGAGAAGGTGGTCACGAAGCTCGGGAAGGGTCATCTCACTCTTCATTGACTCCCGGAGCGGAGGAAGCTCACCGCCCAAAGCCCACCAGAGCATGAGCGCCATCTCCTCCCTCGTGGCTGGGTCCCATAGGCTTGCGCGCAACTCTTCCCATAGATATGAGTGGCCCCAATGTGACAGCAGGCCGTTGTACTCGGCCAGGCGAACGTTTTCTCCGTGGGTGGGATCGGTGGCTTCGGGGAACTGGGACTTCCAGCCAAGGGCCGGCATCTCCAAGCGTCCCGGCCGCAGGCGCTCCAGCGCCCGGACCACCATGCTCACCATCTGGATGCGAGTCACCGGCTGATAGGGCCCGAACAAGGAGGAGCTGAAACCCTGGACGATGCCGTTGGCGGCCGCAACCGCAACGTAATCGTCGGGGTAGAGGGGATCAGAAGGCGGACCCGCCGGAACGTCCACAAAGTTGTTACGAATAGCCCCGTCCCGCACCTCCAGACCCAATGAACTCACGAGCATCTTGGCCAGCTGGGCCCGAAGAACGGGGTTATCGGGGCGGAAGGTGCCGTCGTCGTAGCCTTGGACTACCCCGGCTTTCGCCAGGGTGTAGATGGCAGTGGGCCCCCACGTCCCCATCCGCCACTCCGGTGGGCGGACGTCTGTGAACTGAGTCTCCGTCGATACGTTCCAGGCATAGACCTCATAGTCTCCGGAACGATTGTCCATCCACACGAGCCAAGGATAGTCGAGCTTCGGGAAGTACTGCTGACCTACAGCATGACTCACCGGATGCGGTCTTGCCGAAGCTGCGTCCAGCGGACGGAAGTAGCTGCGGATGTTCGAGCCTGACTGGGCCTGCCACGCCACCCATCCCTTGGAAACCTGGGAGAAGCACGCATTACCTTCAGGATCGTCCTCCCCCACGACAGTCCGGCGCTCTCGATTCTTGAGATCGTAGGCGTAGAGCACGGTGTTATTCCACTCGTGTACCGAAACCGCCGTGTCCCACACCACCCAGTCGCCGTCAATATCCGGGTGGGGCGGCAAGGCCTGGGTGTTCCCCCATATAGCGGGACCCAAGATGATGGTCTCGCCGCTCTTCAGGTGTCGCGCCCGAATGGAGCCGGTGGCGGAGTGGAAGTCCTCTGGCCCTGGATCGAAAGCCAACCACTCCACCCACACATACCAATCGCCGGCGATGTCGAATAGGTTCATGCTCTGGAAGGGGACCAGCCATGTTCGCGTTGCGCCGTTGAGGAGGTCTTGGCTGTGCAGTGGACGCATCTCGCCTTGCCCGTCGCCCCACCAGTACACGGTAGTGCCTGTTACCCGGGCGAAGCTGGTGAGCGGTTGACCACCGTAGGTGAGGGTCCGCTTATCGCCGGTCGTCAAGCGTTGCGCGAGAACCACTCCATCGGTGCCAAATCTCTCCAACCATACGACGAAATCCTCGCCGAGGGCCCAAGACGTACCCCGGTCTCCATAAAGACCAGGGACAGCGACAGAACCCGTAGTGTCGGAGTCGAGGTTCCGCCAGCAGATGACTGCAGGGTCGGTTTGGTAGTCGTCCCAGGCGACCCAGTTGCCGGCAAGGGCCGGAGAGCCTATCTGGCTGCCAGGGCCGGAGACTTGTATCTCGTTCGCCTGTGCTGTCGAGCCCATCCCCAAGAGAGCCATGGCTATCAGGAAGATGAGAAGCGCCCTCCTGATGCTCCAGTTGAGTGATGCGCACCGCCCTGTTGCCTGCCTCACCATCCACCCCCTGGAAGAGCCACGGACACTTCGTTCATCATACATCAGGTGCCATATGCCACACATGGGGAGTGAGTCATGTGCGATTCCTCCGGTGGACACGGCTCTACGGTTTTCTTCTCCTGGATTGACTGCCCTGAACTGGATAGTGAGACACCGCGGGGCAGGGGCGGAAATGCCGGTCTACGGCGACGGAGGGACGTAGTTGGGTAGTAAATGCTCGAAGATGTCGGGCCCCGGCGGGAGCTCTGGGTTCCAATACGGCAGTCTCCGATCGGTGCTCAACGGAGTCGTAAACCAGAGGAAACTTGAAGTGGGGGTGAGTGGTGGGCACGTCCAGGAAGCGCGCAGTTGGCGGAGTCAGTGGGGTGAGACCCAGCCCGTCCACAGCCGTCTTGGCGAACTACTGACGAGTGGTCCACCACTCGCGTTCCACTCTACATAAGTGGCCATAGTAGGACATCTCGGTGTTTTACTCTGCGTCGGGGTCGAGTAGCAGTAGTGCTCCCGCCGTACTGCTCTTGACCCAGGCTGCCTGATGCGGCCCGAGTCACGTTGTCGATACGTAGCCGCCGTCCCAGTTACCTTGGTATATGAGGTTGTCGTACCACTCGTCGAGGTAGCCCTGATTGTTGTGCATGTAGATCTTGTAAAAGTCTGGAGGAAGCCCGGTGAGCTTGTGGACTCCAAAGGCACCGGTCGACACGCTTCTGATGTCGTCTCCGGTGCCGTCTTGGGCGTAGACCCATGCTCCTGCGATCGGCAGTCCGGTGTTCTCGTCGGTAACGGTACCGGAGATGATCGAGAGACGTCCGCAGACCTGTCAGAACCGTCTCGGATTGATTCGCCTCCCAGAACACTCTGGTCTCACTAGAAGAGTGTCATCCGGCTCATCGGAGCCAATCCTCCGGCCACATGATCGTGGTCATCCGAAAGCGGGTACACCTAAAGTAGTGGATGACACCACGCCGGTGTGGTATCGATTCGATCGCAGAGACAGGTTCATGAGACTACCAGGCAGGATCACGACCGTCGTCACCGAGGTGGCCTTGATCGCGGCCGTATTGTCGGTGATGGCCGTCCTCACGGGGTGCGGAGGGACGCCGGAGGATACTGCAACTACGGAACCGACTGCGACATCCGCCACTTCAGTAGGTCCGTCAACCAGTTCGCCCCCGGCCACGTCGCAGACGAGTGCTACGACCGCGACGTCTCCTCCCTCGACCCTGGTGGAAGCCGGTTATCGAGCCACCACCGTGATCACAGGGTTGCGTGTCCCCTGGGAGATGCGCTTCCTGCCCGACGGGAGATTGCTGATAACCGAGCGAGAAGGTCGCCTTGTGCTCGCCGACGTGACCACCGGCGTCACGACCGAGGTAGGGCGCATCGATGTCGCCGCGCGCGGAGAGGCAGGGCTGATGGGTCTTGCGCTCGACCCCGCTTTCCCCGAGACTCCGACCCTCTACATGACCTACACTTATTCAGACGGGAGCACAGATTACAATCGAGTGAGCAGGTTCGAGCTCATCGACCTCCCTTCGAGCAGTCCCCGCCTCGGCCGGGAGACTGTGCTGGTCGACGACATCAGCGCGGGTCCCATCCACGACGGCAGCAGGGTCGCCTTCGGTCCGAACGGCCACCTGTGGGTGACGATGGGCGACGCCGGCGACGGGACCCGGGCCCAGCGCAAAGATTCGCTTTCAGGCAAAGTCCTGCGGATGACCTCCGAGGGCCTGCCGTCCGCCGATAATCCCTTCTTGGATCTGCCGTACCCCTTCTCCCTCATCTACTCTTGGGGCCACCGCAACCCTCAGGGTCTGGCCTTCCACCCACAGACCGGCGCCGCCTACATCACCGAGCACGGGCCGTCGGACAACGATGAGGTCAACCGTCTGCAGCCGGGAGGTAACTACGGTTGGCCGGACCTCGGCGGGAAGGCCGGGCGGGCGGGTTTTGTGGACCCCATCGTCGCATGGACCCCTACCATCGCTCCCGCCGGATGCCTCTTTTACTCGGGATCCGTCCTCCCCGAGATGCGGGGCGCGTTCTTGTTCGTCACGCTCAAGGATTCCGACCTCCGCGTGCTCGTACCGACCGATGTGGGGGATTTCCGAGCCGTGGCTGAGGAGAGGATCCTCTTCGACAACCGGTTCGGTAGGCTGCGGGCCATAACCCAAGGACCGGACGGCGCGCTCTACATCGCGACCAGCAACCACGACGGACGAGGCCGACCCGGACCGCTCGACGATCAGATCATCCGGATCGACGCCGCGCACTGAGTTCCTCCTCAGCCCGCTGGCGATCTCCGGCCGCGTCGACCGCCTCCTTGGGACCGGAATATGTCACCGGCTCACCGTGGAGCGAGCGCAGGGAAGACAACCCTATGGACTGTCGATCACGCATGCGCTCATCCAGGGCGAAGGGGAGAGTCACGTGACAGTAGCCGCTGGAGGAGTGGACCCGATCGGCCGCCTCTCGGTGTGTGTGATTTCAAGTTGACAGCCTCTTCGCAACTAAGTCGGAATATGAAATCAGTAGGGAAGCGTTCGGCATTGCGCGCGACCGCTTGGTTCAGTGCCTTGACCTCGACCCCATAGAGCGTCGCAAGATCAGTGTCGGGCATCACTTTTCAAGGTGCTTCAAGGGCACGACCTGCCGATCACCCTCAAATCGGCGCGCTTCCGTCTCCGCGGTTTCGGACTGACAATGATCTGCACGTCTTGGCCCAGCGCATTCAAGAAGCGGATGAGGCGCTCGATGGAGAACCCGTCCAACCTGCCCGCGAGCAGTGCCGAGACCTTCGGTTGACGGGTACCGAGGATCTGAGCAGCCTCGACTTGGGTGAGGCGACGATGGGCCACGATGCTCGCAATCTGACGAGCCAGCGCCGCCTTGGCCTGGAGTCCTTCCGCATCGGGGAGCTCAAGGTCGGCGAAGACGTTACCACTACCCATCGTGTGCTCGGGGACGTCGGGGCCTATCTCAGACACCTTCCTTCCGACCGGATCTCGCTTCATGAATCTGTCCTGCCATCCTCAATCGCGCGATGGCGAACCCCATCGTCTGCCGGACCGACTCCGGGAACTCCTTGAGATCGTCAAGGGATGACGCAACCCAGACGACATCCTTGCGGGAGCCCGTTCTTCTGCTGGGATTATCCCACATTTGGAATAATCCAAACAAGAGGGCAGAAAACGAACGAAACGAAGATGAGGGTCCCCCGTTTGTCACAGATTCCAGCATATGGGAGGGCCACCACGGCCATCGGTCGGCTCAGAGCACTCACTTCCTGTCTCGCAGAGGTTCCTAAAATCTAGGAGAGGATGCCCGGTAAAAGGCCGGCCGATCCTCAGCCTTTAGATGGAGATTGGAGACAGGCTGACTGCGTGTCCAAGCGCGCGCATGTCCGGCCCGGTGTGTGACCCGCGTAGCGGACGGACCTCCCCGCTCTTCATCCCCCCGCCCCCAAACCGGGCCGGCCTCGCCAGGCTCTACGCCTCCACCCGGAACCGCTGGGCCACGTACTCGTTGGACTGGCTGGGCGTCAGCTCGGTGATCGAAGCGCCGGTGCGCACGTAGAAGCGCTCAGTGTTGCCGTCCTCCTGGATGCCGACCGGCACACCGTCGGCGGCGACGCCGATGATCAGGGTCCCGCCACCCGCGCTGAGGAAGCCGGCGATGGTCTTGAGAGCGCTGTGCCAGATGCGGGGGTCGCGCTCACCGGTGTGGGGGCTCTTGCGCAGACAGCATTTGAACTCCACTTTGAGCTAAACAAAGTTCTGCTCCCCGCCTCTCAGCGCGTTCGAGAGGGGAGTCATCGGGGATGAACGTGACCCTATTCTCTCGATATGCGCCCTACCACGCAGCGCACGCCCAGGGCCAGCAGCGCCAGGTAGCCCACCACACTCAGCACGAACAGGATGGGGTCTGCGGAGTAGGAGCGGCCGTAGTCGAAGCCACTGGGCCCGATGATGGGGTCGAAACCCTCCATCATGTGCCGCACGAACAGATAGAGGGTGATCGCCGTCCCTACGAATCCCAGGACCCGGCGCGCAGCGCCCCCGATCAGTGTCCCGACCACGACCAAGAGACCCGCAAGGAAGAGCGGCCTCCATAGATCGTCAAGGTTGAAGTCATACCATACGGTGGCGAGCACGGTAGCGGCCACCGTTGCCAGCACAAAGCCGATCCGCACCCACGCCTCCCGCCCCCAGCGTATACCCAGCCGCGGCCGCGGCTCCTTGGCTCGGACAGCGTATCGGTCCACCAGGGCGGCCACTTCCTCATACTCTCCGGCGGGGACGTAGAGCCGCAGCACCGGGCGCCAGGAGTTGCTCAGCGTTATGACCCCCGGGCCGGGGAAAGCGGTGACCTTTCGGATCTCCTCCCACGGCAACAGCCCCGACTCTTGAGCCACGGCCAAGAGAGAGGCTCCCGCCGCGGTGGGAGAGCCGGCCAGCATCGAGACGGCCGCGGCGGTACGGTCGACCTTCTTCTGCCTGCTGCCGGTGCCCCAGGCGACCCCGACCGGCGTCACCAAGAACGCCATGGTTATGCGGTTACCGAGCACCACTCCAGCGGCGAAGATGGATAGTGCCAGCACAAAAACGAGTATGAGCCCCATGATGTGAGGCGGCATCCAAAGGACACCCCGGCCCAGCAGGAAGCTCGTGCCCGCCACCAACAGCTCTGCCACCACGACCGCTATGACGAAGACCATCACCACGTCCTTGAGAATGAAGCGATCGGTGACAAGCCGGATGTCGCGGCTCCAAGTCGCGGCCACCCGTTGCCCGCAGAAACCGCAATGGACGGTCTCGGCGCTGAGCTTCCTATCGCAGTAAGGACAGGGAAAGCTGGATTTCGCCGTCATGTCCGACCTGTCGCTGCGCCGGCCTTCCAATGGTACCACCCGACGGACCTGGATTGATCCACGGTCTCCTCCCCGGACGCATTGCGGACGTCCGTGGTCAACGGTGCCCATCGCCGGCACTGTGGCATCGTGGCCATACAACAATAGATTCTACTCCCGATGTGCCGTCTGGCAAGAGGCCGATCGGCCTGCATCTGGAGGCCGGACAAAAGAGACGGTTCGCACGTGTTGGAGCCTCCAACAAAGCCGGAGCGGTCTACCCGCCGGTATTGCCTTTTGACCCAGCATTCATTACGATAAGTGCACGGCGAGCCGCCTTTCCTCGGGCCGCGCTGGATGGGTGGATACCCGACCAGTCGAGGGCATCTTTGGGGGGGGGAGACAGCCGATGGTCGATCGACACGGGACAGAGGCGGTTCTCCGGGAGGTCCGGCGCATGACTGACCCAGACGCTTTCGGTTGGCACCATCTGAGAAGCGGGGCGGCTGCAGATCACCAGGTGGGTCCTCTCACTTGGGAGCAGCTTCTCGGTCTGCGTTCCTCTGGGGCCCTCGGCCCCGCCGACCTCGTCTGGCACCCGGCCCTCCCGCAGTGGATCCCAGCGGCACAGGTGCAGGGCCTCTTCCCGGCGGCCGACACCCAAGGGCCCGCCCAGGGGCCGGTGCGTACGGCGCTCACCATGATCCTCAATCCAGGCCAGGCCGTGAGGAGCGCTCTGGAAGACGTTCCCTGGCCTTTCTGCCTGGGGGTCTCGGGCTTGGCCTTCACCCTCTTCTTTCTGCAGACCATGCTCGACATGCACCGCGTAGGTACCGCGGGCACCGGGAGGGTCATAGGTCTCACCTTCCTGGGACTGGGAGTGGGCACTATCGGCATTGGCCTCGTGGCTGCCCTCGCTTGGGCGCTCGCCCGCCCGCTGGGCTGCACCCGCTCTCTCGAGTGGACGATTCGGGCTTTCTGTCTTGCCTACACCTCCACGCTGGTGTTCGCGGTAGTGGGCCTCATCTTTAACCTGGCCGCAGGCTGGAACACCGCCATCGCCTTCGGCATCACCGGGGCGCTCTGGGCGTTCCATCCCCTGCTGGGCATCCTCAAAGAGATGACCGGGCAGAAGCTGGCGGCCTCCTTGGTCCTTGCCACCGTGTGCGGTTGTCTTGTCCTCAGCGTGTGGGCCGCGCTCAGCCTGTAGGAGGAGGAAGAAGGAGTGGACCAGAACCAGGGGATCGCCATGAGGATAGTAGCCAGTCTACTCGTGCTGGGCTGCTTCGCGGTGCTCGCCTGGCTGAACGGGCGCGTGGTGGGTGAGGGGGCCGGCCAGGTGGCCATCTACACCGCCATCGGCTTCGCCTTGACCCTTCTGGGAGTGGCCGCCGTCACCGGGCTGAACCTGGCGGCCGATCCGGGCACCCTCGGGCCTTGGGGCTACGGGGCGGTCTGGGGCGCCGTGGTGCGCGGCTTCCTGGTGGTGCTGCCCTTCACGGTCATGGCCCTTCTGGCCCAACTGGTCTATGACTGGCCGGCCGCGCAGGCGTTCATCCAAGCGTCCATCATGACCGGAGGAGCAGCGGCGGGGGCTGAAGTCATGCGCCAGGCCGGCCGCAAGACCCGTTACCTGGTGGTTTCCACCATCGTGGCCTTCGTCTTCTCGGGCGTATGGGTGGTCTTCACCTACGCCTTCCAGAAGGTGGCGGGATGAGAAGGGTGGCGGGATGAGGAGGGTGGCACGTCACCTGGCGTGGACGATGGGCGCGGCTCTCGTCTGCCTGCTCGCCTTGTCCTCGGTCGCTCTTGCCGACCGGCTCCCCACCAGCGGCGCGTTCAACGGACTGGTCATCGATTACTCCATCTCGGGAGTGGAGATCGAGACCACTGAGGACGTGGGAGGTTTCACCACCTCCAGGATCATCACAGGCAAGCTCACCGGTAAGCGGATAGAGGTCTCCGGCTCCGTCAGCGCGTCGGCCGGCTGGTCGGCCGCCCTCAGCGTGACGGTGAGCGCGGGCGAGAACTCCGATACGCTCAGCGCGAAGTCACCGCCGAACGAGCATGGCCTGGGCCCGGATCCCTGGTCTGAATCGTTCTCCGTCGGCGTAGACGTACCGAAAGGGGCATCTGGATCGGTCAGCATCGTCCTGAGCGGCGAGTACAACGCAGGAGGGCGGGCGCTGGCCGTCAGCGGCTCCTTCGAAGGCAAGGGAGGGGCCGCAGCGGCCACCACCTCCACCTCACTCAGTGCCGGCGAAGGCACCGGGAAGAAGCCCGGCCGGCCGGCCGACAAAGTCCCCGGTCCTGCAAGGTGGTGGGAGTGGTTGGCCGGCACGCTCGTGCCCGGTCTCGTGGCTGGGGGCCTTTCCTTAGCCGGCGGCTTGTTCGGCGGGGGCGGCGCTCCTCCTCCGCCCGCGCCCCGACCGCCTCGTCCCAAGTACGTCCCGCCACACGACGGGCCCAGCATCGGACCGCCGCGCAACGGACCGAGCATCGGACCGCCGAGGCCCTATCGCCAGACTCCGGGTGGTCCGCTCATCTATCCTCCCGGCACCACGCCTCCTCCGGGTTACCAGCCACCGGGACAGGCACCGTCCGGCGAATGGGTCCCCGAGAGCACAGGTGGGGCGATCGTCAAGACCGGGGTGGATGTCATAGTGGCGGGAATTGTGGGCGCACTCGACTTCGGCGTCGGGATGGTGAAGACCGTCGCGACCGGCTGGGCTGAACTCATCGACATCACCGGCGGTGTAGATGTCGGGAAGTCGAGCTTGGGAGTATTCAGCAATAGAGAACCGTCGGTGATCAAAGAAATCTACGAATCGCCGTCCATCATCTGGGACACGGGGCTGAACATCGGCAAGGACATACTGGAGACCATCAACCCCATTGAGGAGTGCGAGACGCTGCTAGACCCGCACATGTCTCCTGAAGGAAAGGCTTGGGCTGTCTCCTGCATAGCTCTCAAGATCGCCAACGCCCTCCTCATGCGGGAATCGGCCAAAGACCTGAAGGGCGCCCCGGAGACCAAGTGCAAGAGTCTCAAGGAATCTCTGGGACGTGCTCCCAAGAAGCCCACACCGATCGCCCCGAAGCCGGTGAAGTCGCCTCAGCCCGGCTCGCGAGTCAGCAAGATGACGCCGAAAGAGGCTGTGGCCCAGGCTGAAAAGATGGTGCCGCGGGAGAAAGCCGCCGCCTTCAAGAAGTACAAGCAGGGGGTGGCGGAGACCCTGGACGACTTCGCCCAGAAGGTCAAGAACGGCGAGCCCATCACTTCCAAGGACGTGCTGGAGGTCACCAAGGACCCGACCTCCACTCGCCAGGTGTTGGGCAAGACCAAGAAGCCGGTGCCGTCTGAGGTCACGGAGGCCGTCAAGAAGGGTAGGCGCGCCATCTACGGTGAGACCGACGAGGCCGTCGCGGCGGAGTTGCAGAAGAACCCCAAGTACGCGGAGGGCAAGATCCGGGCCAAGGAAGTGAGCACGGGCGGGGCAGCCGACGCTGCCGGCAGCACCGACCGGGATGTCATGTACGTGCATGAGAAGCAGATAGTGGGCAAAGACGGAAAGATCCGGACCGTCGAGGAGCCCATACCCAGGTCGGACGTGGAAGCCGTCCACAACAAGGCCTTTGCCAAGGCGAGCAAGTTCGACGCCTCCACGCCGGTCGAGGGCATCGATCAGGCCACGTGGGACAAGATGAGTCTGGCCGACAAGCAGGCGGCCCACGCTCGGCAGTATCAGCAGATGATCATAGACAGGACGGCTCCCGAATACATCGCCGAGTACAGCGCTGAGCGACCGCCTCAGATCAGCACCGAGGAGTGGAGCCAGATGAGTCTTGCTGAGAAGCAGGCCGCTCACACCAAGGCCACCGGCAAGATGACCAGCGATCCTGCGGAGATGGGCAGGATCTACGCGGAGGAGAAGTTCAGCAAGCCGTGGCGGGAGGGCACCTACAGTTCGCAGACCGAAGCGCTGGAGGGGTTGAAAAAGACCGGTAAGGCGGCGCAGAAGACGGCGGAGGCGGCGGGAAGGGCCCTCGATCCCCAGACCATGGACGCTCTTGAGATAGTGGAGCGCGGTGGCGACCCGGCGATGGTGGATCAAGCGGTAAGGAACCTGGGCGTGAACGGAGGCGTGGAGGGGCTCGCCAACCGGCTTCGTTCCATCATCGAGAGCAAGAACCTCACTCCTAAGGCCTGGAAGTAGGGGCTTCGATCAAGATATGAGGAGAGACACGAGGAGGGGCTACGCGGCATGAGCGATCACGAAGACAAGCGGACCGTCAGGTTGTCGCCCCCTGCCCTCAAGGCCCTGGCCGGCCTGCAGGGTGTGGGACGGAACCTTCTGTCGCCTCTGCTGGCGGTACCACTCCCCGAGGGGCCGGAAGACCGGGCCGAGATGGCCGCCCGCCTCCAAGAGATGGACGGCCCCTGGGACTGCGCGGCCCCTGCCCTAGTGGACCCGACGCGGTCGTTCGCCTTCTTGTACGCGGACGCCGAAGGCGTCAAGTTGGGGCAGTACGTGTTCTCGGACGCCGAAGGGGCCGGGCCCGCGTTCAGTGCCGATGTATCCGGGGACGGGCTGAAGCTCAGCGGACCGTGGTCGCTCTCGGAGATCCGTGCCGCCCTCTTGGGGCACTTCGCCCTGGAAGAGGTCACCGATTCTCCGCTGGTCCGCATGGACGTGAGCCGCCGGCAGTTCTGGTGTCTGGCTGCGTACGTGGATGCCTACAGAGCCGCGCGGCTGGCACGCGAGTTGGCTCGGTCGGGCGGCTTCCCGGCCGGGGTGGGCACCGCGGAAGTGGTGGAGGCCTGGAACACCGGCGTTACCAAGGTGGATCCCGGATGGTCGGTGTCTACGCTCTTCCTACTCGAGCCTGACCGGTCTCTTGCCGGGTTCGAGGCGGAGATCCCCGCAGTCTTGGCCGAACTCGCCAGCGTGGGACTGCTGGAGTACGTCAGGGCCGCTGAGGACCAAGCCCTCTACGCACCCCGCAGGGAACTCGAAGTGCTCTGCCGCGAGGTAGCCCGGTCAAGGGCCACCTTCGGGCTGGTGTCGAGGCATCTCGCCGGTCCGGCTACCGTGGAGGCGAGCATTCTGTTCGGATGGCGCACCGGTGAGGGACTCTGGGTGGCTGAGCTCAGCCCCACGAACGACGGACAGGTGGGGATCCTACAGGTGGGCTCGTACCTGTTCATAGAGATCGTGACCGACATGGCGGACGGACCGGCCGGCGCCGCGCCGGCTGGAGCGGGACCGGCTGAAGCGGAGCCCACCGCCGCTGCCCCGCGCGCCGCGACGCCCTTCTCCCGCGACGCCCTGCTATCAGAGCTTCGAAGCACAACTGCACAGACGGAGCCGGTGGCGGTGCCTGAGGCCGTCCCTGCTCAGTCGGCTGAGCCGCAGATCGCGCCTGCCTCAAGGCGCGTCTTCTGCACCGGGTGCGGCAGCCCTATGGAGGAGGGTGACGCTTTCTGTTCGATGTGCGGCCAGAAGCAGTGACCTGAGCCTCGGGACTGGTCACCTGCTCTGGGTCTTCGCGGGCCGATGATGACGAGGTCCGCACTGGACGCGGGCTGCCTCTTGGGTCGAGGCCTCGCCCTTCAAGATGTTAGGGACCAACGCGAAACGGGCCGGCCTCGCCAGGCTCTACGCCCCCGCCCGGAACCTCTGCCCCACGTACTCGTTGGCCTGGCTGGGCGTCAGCTCGGTGGTCGAGGCGCCGGTGCGCACGTAGAAGCGCTCCGTGTTGCCGTCCTCTTGGATACCCACCGGTACACCGTCGTCAGCGACGCCGATGATCAGGGTGCCGCCGCTCGCGTTCAGGAAGCCGGCGATGGTCTTGAGCGCGCTGTGCTCGATGCGCGGGTCGCGCTCACCGGTGCGGAGGCGCCAGCTTGGAGATACCCAGCAGGCGGAATGCATCTCGGTAGAGTGTCTGGCCCTCCAGCGTACTGGCGACCAATGCTCGGGCGAAACGCTTCCCCACCCGCGCGGATTGCGTGGCGTAGAAGTCTCCGCCACCTCCTCGAGGAACGGCGCGGAGCCGTTTGAGTTCTTGAGCGTAGGCCGTCTCAAACAGATCTCGACTCAGACCGCCCGCATCGTGGATGCGGCGGAGCAACACCAAGGTGCTGACTTTGAACACCCTGGCCAGACGGTCGAGCTCCTCCCGTAGGTCTGCTGCCGGGCGATAGTGCTCCCCCAGAGCGGCCAAGGGCACGAGAAGCTCTGCTGCCACCTTGTTGCACCAAGCCTCGACAGACCGAGAGGGCGCCGAAAGAGGGCTGGCGTCAGAGAGAGCGGATTCGCCCAGCCACACATGCGCGAGTTCGTGAGCAAGCGTGAACATCTGCGCAGCTTTGGTATCTGCTCCATTGATGAACACCAGTGGGGCGAGATCATCCACCAGCGCGAAGCCGCGGAATTCCTCCGGATCGAGCTTGCGATGAGTGTTGTTTCCTACGACACCGCTCACCATCACGAGCACGCCAAGGGAGTCCGTCTGCTCGATGAAAGAGCGCAGGGCGTCGGTCCAAGTGGGAGCACGTCGACGTTCATCGAGGTCGAAGCCCAACACCTGGCGGAGGTCGCCGGCCACCGAATCAACGGCACTGTCTGTGGTCACAGAACGGACGAAGCTCAACGGTGCCTCACCGTTCATCCTCGCATGATCGCGGTACCATTCTTGGCGCTGCTGGCAGAGATAGAGCGTGTCGAGAAGATCGGGACTGGGCCGATCGATACGGCCGCCCCCGATCGTGCGCAGGTCGGGAATGGGGATACGTTCTACCGGCGGCTCAGCCAGGAACAGGTAGCCCATCGGGGCGCGCGTGACCTTGGCGAAATCCTCAAGCTGCTTCAAGGTGGGCCGTTTCTCTCCTTGATGCCAGGAGGATAGCTGAGGGATGCGCCCGGCAAGGTCGTCCAAGTCGTATCCGGCGCGCTCCCATGCCCACCGAAGCATCTCGGGTCTTATGTCAACGTGAACAACGGCGATGCCGTTCTCTCCCAATCCAGTCCGTTGTCGGGTTTCAGATCTGCCTACCCAGACGTGAGCGATACTCGTCGCACGCTTGTTTCAACGACGGCGGGGCAGGCTCGCGAAGGGCGTTCCGCTGACACATGTCATGAAGGCAGCGAACAGCCCGTCTGCAATCGCTTTCAAGCCTCAACTTGGGGTAAGGATCGCTTTCGTTGACGGTCTGACCGTCAAGATAGGCGATCCATGTCTCGATATTGCGGGCGGGGACAAAAAGCGCGACCCTTTCATCTACACCTCGCGGGTCCTGGCCAGCCTCGCTGATGGCCGCCTCGAGCTGCTTCACGCGCTTGGTGACGCCTAGCGTGTCCGCGTCGATGATGACAATGAGTGCTTGGTCGACCTTGTGCTTCCGTGCCCGATAATAGGCCAATTCCTTGGGAAACTGCTTCCGCACAAAGGCCTCGCCCGGGCCCTTCTCGATGCGCATGACTCTGATGCTCTTGCCTGCCAACTCGAGGAACCTGTTGGCGAAAACTCCCTGTTGAGTATCTTCGCAGAGAATGACGATGTTGACCCTGCGGGGCATCACTCCCACCCGCGAGCGATGATATCTGAGAGCCTGAGTCCGCCATCAGTTGCGAGCTCACTCGCCGGACGCACCACAGTGACGCCCGAGCTCTCCCTGCGCAGTACTAGCCCGTGGTCTACCCCGAGGTAGTCAATCAACTCAGGGTGGTGCGAGCAGAGGACCGCCTGAGGTACCTCTCCGCCCGAGGCGTTAACCAGCTCGATGAGCCATGGTTGGATCTCGGCAAGTGCCAGATAGTTCTCTGGCTCATCGAGAAAAAGTGTATATCCCTGTCCAGCCGCAAGCCTAACAAGAGAGTAAAGGGCGACCAGCGCACGCTGGCCGTCGGAAATCTCATCGAGCCTGAGCTCATATCGCTGCCCGTGTTCTTCAATAGCTAGCATCAACGCGCGGGTGTCCAAGCCAACGGGAGGCATGGACAGACTACGGAAGCCGTCGATTACTTCCTGAAGAGCGTCGAAGAGCTCAGGTAGTTTCTCCTGTCTCTCCAAGACTAAATGCTGATACCAGGCGGCGAAGTTGTTGGCGTCCCGCCTGAGCATCGCGTCTGCTGCCGAGGCTTCGGTTCTGAAGCCCGCAGGATATAGACCGCAGACGATGGTTTTGCGGATAGAGTCTAGGAACTGATTGAGCCTCGTGTTGTCGTCCCTCGGCGAAACCCGAGCAAGAGCTGATTCGGTCCAGTCAGCCCCGAATACCGGGCCTTCGGAATGGTCATCGCGATATAGGTGGACCTCGCCCTTTTCGAACACAAAGAGAGGCCTCTTACCGGACTCTAGTCGCTCAACAATGATGCGGGCTTCGCCAGTAGCCCTTCTGTGCTCAATCTCCAGACGATAGCGAATCTCCTCACTGTCCAGCAGCACGTCCATCTCCACGGTCTGAATCTTCCGGCTCTGCCAACGCGTCAGAGTCGCCGAGGGAAAGGCGTCGGCATCGGTGACCTTCACCTGCCCGCTAAGTAGGCGGCGCAGCGCGAACACCACGTCCAGCACCGAGGTCTTACCAGCACCGTTGGGACCCAGCAGTAGAGTCGCTTCTTGCAGCGGAAGCTCAAAGTTGACGAGGCACTTGTAGTTGTCGATGTACAGACGCCGAATCATTCTTGCCTCCTCCGCCTCCTGATCTCCTCGGGGCGCTTCGTCTCAATTACTGCATCATAGCTGCTCACGCCCCATCGAAGTTGCGATACCTGTCGATCTGGGTCCTTCCTGGTCGCGTCTCTTCGCCCCCGTGAGTATTGTCATTCTTGTCAAGCAACTCTCTGAATCCCATGTGCCCCTTCGCGACCAGGCGATTCACCAGCGCGACGCAGGCGGCCTGCGTCTTCGCATCCTTGGCTTCCATGGCCTTCTCGATAACCTTCTTGGCCTCTTCCGCCCAACCGAGAATGCGCCATCCTTCGACATCGCTCTGAACGAGTCTGTCTAGTATGAGCACACTGCGCAAAGGCTGTGCTCCCACGACTTCGCCAAGGCGTTCGGCAACCAGACGCGCGCCATTCAGCAGACTCGTCTTCTGCAGCGCAAGCTCAAGCTGGTCGAACGCCCAGTCGTCATCGAACTGCCCCGACGCGAACCACCGAGCGAATTCCGATAGCTCACTGCCTCCCTCCGACTGGTCGGCTTGGGATAGCGCAAATGCCCAGAAAGCCTTCAGCCGGTCAACAACCGGAGCGAGTGTCGGATCAGTAGCGGCAGGAGGCCATTCGTGGAGACTCAGACCGATGTAGGTGAGCACATGCCGTCTAAGACTGACGTCCGCTTTGCCCCAGAACTCGGCCAGCAGAAGGTCGACCGGATCAATGGAGATCGCCCCGCGCCACACATAGGCAGCGAGGTGCTCGCCGAGGCGTTCGGAGGGTCTGTCGCCAAACAACAGTGGCTCCTCATCCGCCTTCATAAGCTTGACAGCATGCTCGTAGGTCGGCCTCAGAATCGGGAGGACATCATCGAAGGGTCGACTGTGCATCACATAGGCGATCCACGCGGCAGTCCACCACGGTGCATGGTCCGGGTCGCGAGGGAAAATCGCGTCCAGCCGCGAGACGGCCCAGTCTCTTCCTAAAAAGTGAATCCAAGGAAACCACTGACCATAGACCGAACGAATCGCGAGCGAGGGATCTCGGACGGTGTCAAGATGTCCATCAAGGATCGGCCATAGCTCGGGGACAGCCGCTCCGTCTGGGGGAGGGTTTCCCTTGTCGTCTCGAGTCGTGGCAACCTCTCTCGCCACCCACAATCCATACTGAATCACAGCATGCAAGGCCTGCCCACGAACCGTATTGATAGCCATCGTCGCAGCGTCGAAGCCGCCGTCACCATAGCGTTTTTCGTCCGCGATGCTGGGGTCAGGGTCGTCGGCCAACGAGCTCAGAATCTGCCAAACGACGTCGCGAAAAGTAACCGGGATCTCCGTCTCTCCCGGTCTCAGCCCCGCTTCGATCACCGAGGCGATTGTCTTGCGAGTCCCGCTCCAGTCAGAATCACGTTCGTATACCTCACCTGGTGCAGATGAAATTGGCCAAGGTGATAGGACAGCTTGTTTCGCGAGATCAAGCACCGGTCCCCAGTCGAAAGGCTTATTGTCACCGACTGCCAGGCGAAAGCCCTCCATGATGCCGCGCACATAGGTCGTTTCGATTCCCGAGATCTCGGCAAGAACGGGAAGGTACTGCGACGGATCGTCCGCCACTGCCGCAGTTACGAGCCTGGCAAGGCCTCCGGGGGTCGGTGCGCCCCATTCCTGTGAAGGAACCCACTTTCCAAGGTACTCTACGAGTCTCGAGGGCTCCATGGTCTGGATGTCCTCGAGTTCCAAGGGGCTCGTGGGCCCCACGAAAGTCCCGCGGTAAACCGCAAAATCAGGGTGTTCAGGAAGCTCAAGCCTCGCGACCATTTGATCGAACCACTGCTTCCGCGCCTCGGGCAGAAGCTCCTTGATAGGCATTAGCTTCTTTATGCGCCAGAAGTCGCAGTAGTTCGTGACCTGGTCGTCAGTCGGTAGCCTCCCTTCCTGCTCTAGAAACCAAGTCGCCCGCTCACCGCTGTCCGGACCCTCGTCAATCCAGCCGAGAATCACCGCCTGATCGTCGAGAGAAAGAATGCCGAAGCAGTCGTGAAGCAAGTGGTAGTACTCGTGCAGCAAGCCGGGGTCGTCGAAGAAAGAGCGGTCAAGAAGACTCGCCCGGACGGCATCAAGGGCGTTCTGCGAGCAGACTCGAAGCATATGCAGAGCGATGCGTCGGAACACTCGAAGGGCCCTGGTTTGGAGTGCTGCAAGCAATTCTGGTATGAGCTCGGGTCTTTTCTCCGCAGTCGTAAGAGCCACGTCCCTGGTCGCCTTGATGAGCAAGCCTGGGAGATTGTCGTAATCCCGATTCTGAGCGTGATCCTCGATTGCAGGTCGCCAGAGATGCGACAGATCGCTCCCACCATGGTCTCCCCCGGGCCCTCCGGGTACGTGCCCTCCTACCATAATCGCTTCCTCAAGCAGATTAGACATGAGCGTGAGGGTGGGCAACGGCGCGGCTTCCGCTAGCGACGATAGAGCTACGTCCAGGCACTTCTCGTATTCCCAGATACTCATGCGCAGAGGAGCAGCATCCGGAGCCAGGCTATCTCCGTCCCCAGAAATCGCAAAGAGACCTGCGGCAAGGTCGAGCGCCTCAGCTTCTGCTCCGCCAACGGCAAGACACCGAACGAGTTTCGCGTACTCAATACCAGATAGCGGTCTGTGGGGGCCGTTCATCCATCGAATGACCTCTGAGGCAAGTTCTTTGCTCATGGCTGGTGGCAAATTCAGCGCCACCAGAAGCAAGCCGTGGTGCACGCGCACATTGGTCGTCTCCGGAACCAGGAGAACTGCGTCCAGAACATCCTGATGAATTCCGGGATGGCCAGCGGCCATCCTTTCCAAGTACTCGACTATGGGCCACCCTGGAAAACGGACGCCACCACCATCTTCTACAATCTCCGGTTCGGGCGGACGCTCAAGTATCCCTGCTTCCAAGAGGGGTGCCACCCAGGATGGATCGTTCAGCTTCGAGAAGAAGTAGCGATGCACGGTATGATTGTTGGGGACGTGGTTTCTCAGAGTGTCTACATCTGGTTGGCTCGCCAGAAGCCGGTCTAGGATCTCGAAGACCGCCGCGTACCTTTCTTCAAACCTCTGGAGAACGGCGTCAAAGACAGACTGCACGTTCTCCCACCACTGCTGAAATTCGGGATCCACCTTCCGAAAACCGAGGTCTTGTCTGTGGGCGCGCCGGTGCAAGGCCGCACCAGACTTCTGACCGGCAAGGCTGAGCCAAGTGATCAATACTGGGTCGTCTTCCGACATGTCGAGAGCCACAGCGACCGATCGAATCTCATCCGCATGCTTGTCTGAGCTTCTGCCGCGCTTTGACCCCTCGGCGCCTTCAGGCACTATGTAGGGCTCGAGAACATCTCTTAGGGCGCTCTCAATCTCTCGAAGTAGGTGCCCGATGAGATGCGTCTTGGAAGCCACGTCGCAGTCACGGCTGATTAGACGACAGCAATCGCCAAAGAACGCTGCCGGACCAGGGCCGATGAGCTGAAGCCTCCGCTGAATTCTTTCCTGTCTAGCATCCATGAACTGCAACGAACAAGGCCTCTTGCCCTGCACTGGCCGGTCCAGTTCATTGTCGAAGCCCTTGTTCATTCCATTCCCCCCTGTCCTTGATAGGAGATTTTCGGGCGCGCGCCGCGCCAACTGAAGGCTCGCTAGACCCATGACCTACGCCAGACGATGTGTTTCTATGAAGTTGTCGAGGGTGACGACGAACAACTTCACGTCGCGCACGCGGCAGCAAGCTTCGCCATACGAGCACTTCTGGATGACGGTCTTGGGCCTACCACAGTTATGGATCCAATCGTGCCGGGTTTTGACAATGCACCCTATGCGCTTCTGCAACACGTCAATCGCCTTCTTCGTGGCCTTCTCTTTGTCTTCGCCAGATAGCGCCGCTACTTCGGCAGCCGTCTTGGGCCCCGTCAGACGAACCCGGCCGTGCGCCACCATTGCCACGATGAAGTCCGCCCAGAGCTTGTGACCCGAAGCCAGAATTGGATTGAACACATCGTCTAGGCGAGAAATGGACAGCATGCTGTCCATCTCCATGATTGTCCTGGCTGCCATTCAAATGCCCCACGCAGGCCCCGCCTTCCTGGATGTGTCGAGCACGTCGCTGGCTGGAAGACGAGCATCTGCGCAGGCTTTTGGAAGGGAGCCATTCCAGCGACCCTTCGCGTAGGCCTTAAGGACCGTCGAGGGGCAGTCTACGTACTTGTTGCAGAGGTGAGCATCCATGGCGCCGACTGCCATAGCGATTGCGGCAACGCGTAGATCCAGAGCAAGCTGCGTCCTTGTGACGTCATCGTCCAGATACCGCACTTGATCGAGCATCGCCTCCGCTCTTTGGATGTCCCGATTGAAGTGAGAACGAGCGGTCGTTGTCATTTGCGCCCCAGATCCATCTCCTCGTACAGACAGAGGATTGCGTGCTTCGTTCGATACTCTCCAAACCGCGCCTCATCTTCTCGCTTCAAGATCGGAAAGGTCTCCATTATGTAGTCCACATCGTCTCGATCGATTCTGTACATATGAAAGAAGCCTGCGTCGAGCTCACAGCGCAGCTGAAAGCGACGCTCGTCATCCCAACGAAATGGCGGACCTTGATAGCCGCAGTCACGGGCGAAGGGCTGCATCTCCCAAGACGTGAACGCTAGCTCAAGCACCCGCGGCAGTATCCATTCAGCCATGGTACGCCCCGGCGACCAGGGGACATCATCTGAGTAGGCCGTTGGAGGCAACACCGGAAGTTGCTGGAAGACATGGAACCTGAGATGAGTGCCCCCAATCTTCTGCCGCGACGCATAGTCTGCCACAAGAGAATTAAGGGACGCCAGAAGGCATGCGATTTGCACTGTTTCGCCGCGCTGCGGCAAAGCCACGCCAAGTGTGTCCCCGCATGCAGCCCGCGGAACCAAGCTGGCTATTAGCGTCCGTGTGGTCACTGCGCTTGTGATGTCCCGCCACGCCAGCAACCAGCGCCGGTCCCATCGACCGCCCAGACGGGCCTCGACCTCGTGCCCTGGTACCCAATACCGTGGCAACACCGCATACTCCGGATCAGCGTGCTTCTCTGAAGTAGACTCCGGGAGCTTGCCCTGGTTGGCCTGGGCTTCCGTTTGACCCTCATACGATCCGAAACGGTGGTCGAGCTGGTGAATCATCTTCCCCTCGTACAGCGGTAGATACTCCTCTTGGTTACGGCGAAACACGTTGCCCTCCAGCTGCCAACCATCTGCTGCTAGCTCAGTTCGCGTCATGAAGAGGTTGCTCGCAGTGTTCATCATGAACATGAGCAAACCCTGAAAACCCCAGGGGTTGCCCGCATCCCCGAGATCAGTGTTGACGAGCACCGGTACCCGCCGATGAATAGCCATCATGATCTCGGCGTCCCTCCGCCTGCGAAAGACAGGGCACGTTCGAGTGTTCGGGTTAAGAACCGCGATGTCTTCCGGGGACAGGCTGAAGCGTCGCCCCGGGTCAGTAAGATCCAATGTCTGGCGTGCGAAGAACACGTATTGCGGCGAGTGGCACCAATCTGACGCGCCGCACAGGGTGAGAAGACAGAACTTGGTCGCGTGATGAACGGCCGGGAAGATGAACTCCTCGTTCTCAAAGCTGAAGAGGCTGACTAGGCCACGGCTGTCGATCAGACTCCGAAAGAAGTACTGGTTGAATGAATCCGTGGCTATTCCTGTTGGGACGATCATCCCGACTCGGCCTCGCATCCCGAGGATTTGCCTCGAGAGTTCCGCGAACAGCGGGGCGCTATTCAAACGCCCGTAGGACGTGAGCGGGAAACGACGACTATCATGGAGGAAGTGCTGCGCTCCCTCCATCCGCCGTCTTTCCTGCACATAGGTTCTGTGAAGAACGGGCTCCTCTCCCTCAAGCTTCGCAATGGCCCGATTACGCGCCGCCATATGCGCTGCGCTGGCAATGTCAGGACGGGATGTGGCGAAGAACTCTTGTGAGTCAAACTGAATCTGACCCCACGGCGGGTTCCCCAGCACCACGTCGAAGCCGCCCGACCAGCCGGGACCGTCGTCGAGGTCTGTGATTGCATCCGCCGTCGTGGTGAGCACTTCGGGGAAGGCCAGGTGCCAGTGGAAGAAGCGATACTCCCCGGCCAGGCGCTCGATCTCGGCGCGCAGGGTCTGGGGCACGCTCTGTGGGTCCCGCGATAGTCGCACGAACACGTCGTGGGTGATGGCTAGGACTCCTGGGACCTTGCGGCAAACGAAGGCGGCACACCAAGCATCGGCCGCTAGTTCAGCCTGGCGATACTCCGCCGATTGCGAGAATCCCTGGTAGCGCTCCTCCTTGGCCCGCACGGCCGAGAGGGAGTCGTCGGCGAGATGGTCGATGTCGGTGAGCGTCCGCGCGAGAGCCACGTTGTCGACAGATGTCGAGGTGCCCGCGAACATGGTCTCTTGGCCCTTGCCTCTCCGTTGTATTCGGTTCTGCCTACGGAGCTCGGTGACGACCTTCTTGTCGTCGCCCTCCAGAGCCTTGAAGGCCTCATCGGGGATGCCGTCCGCGAACAGTGCCGGCGTGGCTCCCAGGAGGCTGTTGCCGCACAGGATGCGGTGGTCGAGGAACGATAGGGGCTTGCCCGGCTCGAGTGCCTCCATCCAAAGACTGACCTTGCATAGCTCCACCGCCATGGGGTTGACATCCACCCCGTAGAGACAGTGGCCGATGACATCGCGCAGGGCCGTGCGCTGGGCCTCGGGCGAGGGCTCCTCGTCGCCGGTGCGGATGGCGGCCAGGCGTTTGGCCAGCCGGTGCGCGGCCGCCACCAGGAAGTGGCCACTGCCGCAGGCCGGGTCGCATACGCGTAGAGCCAGGAGGGCCGCCTCGGGGTCGGGTTTGCGCAGGGCTTCACCCACCACCGGGTCGAGGACCGAATCGAGCAGGCACTGGATGAGGCTGCTGGGCGTGTAGTAGCTGCCGGTGGTCTTGCGCTCGCTGCCGCCGCCGCTCGAGAGGGCGAAGGTGCGGGCCGGCACGTTGACTTCGGGATGGAGCTCGAGGAGCGCCTCGTAGACGCTGCCCAGCTCCTCGCTACCCAGGTTGCGATAGTCGACGGCGCGACGGACCCGGCCGTCGGTGGTGAAGGCCAGTCCCCGCACGGCGGCCAACAGGTCGCGGTTGGCGATGTCCAACGAGCCTAGGGCGGCGCCGTCGGTGCCGTTGCCGCGGACGCCCGCAACGGTGCCCGGACCGGCAGAACCCCCGTCGGAGAACAGGAAGCCTCCCAGGGCCGGCAACGCCAGCTCCGGGCAGCCGCCCTCCTCTCCCAGCCTGCTCACGACCAGGCGGAGCCCTTGATAGAGATCGGGATGACGACCCCCGCGCCTGCGCTCAGCCAGACGCCGCAGCCGGGCGGTGGAGTAGAAGCGGGTGTAGAGCTCTTTGGCCTCGGCCGGAGCCGCCGGATCGAGTAGCAGCCCCCGATCCTCGGCCACGAACAAGAACAGCAACCGATAGACCAGACGGAGCAGATCGCGATAGTAGTCGTGGTCGGAGAGCTCCCCGTCCTGCAGCCTGCGTCGCAGCCCGGCATTGGCCGGATGGGCGAGGAAACCGGCTCCCAGGGAGGCGATGGCCTCCTCCACTCCGCGGCGCAGTTGATCGAGGGCCCGGGTGCCTTGGGCCTCGGCCGCCCGGCTCCACTTCTCGAGCCAACAATCCTCCGGACGCTCCCCCTCCACCCGCGACTGATGGCACAACAGGTAGAGGAGCGCGAAGTCGGCGTAGGCCTCGCCGGTCGTCATGGCGTCGAGGTCGAACTCCACGTAGGCCTGGCGGGTGAGGCTGCGGTTGTCGCGCAGGATGCGGAGGGTCAGGCCGTTGGAGACAAACCCCCACAGATGCTCGTCGGAGCGGTTGAGGAACTCCTGCAGCAGCGAGTGCGGACTGGCCTGGGCGGCCCCGGCCACGCCCGGAGCCCGCTTGTCGAGATCGACGTTCAGCCCGACCAGGTGGATGGGGATATCCCGCTCGCCCGTGACCCAGGCATGGGAGACGGCGTAGGTGCGGCCGTCGATGTCGCGCGCCTTGGCCGTCTGCAACCGCCCGTAGCCCAGTTCTTGGAAGAGCGGCAGCAGCCACCGCTCCCGGGTGGGGCTGGTGCCGGGGTCGGCGGCGGCGCCGTGAGCACGGCCGCCGGGCGCGGGGGCGGCGACAGTCGAACCGGACGCGGGGATCGCGGCAGCGTTCCCGCCGGCGGCGGCGGTGTCTGTGGCGGCCGCCCCGGAGGCGCCGGTGCCCGGTGCACAGACTTCGGGACGCAGCGGGTCGGTCTCTCGACGGAATGCCGCCCACGCACCCTGCAGGCGGTTCCAGGCCCGGTTGGTGGCCTCGTTGAGCTTCTCGCCCGAGAGGTGGTAGTCGTCCGGAGTGAGGCCGCCGAGATCTTTGTCGCCAGCCGCGACGCGGGCCAGCAGGTCGCGGGGTAGGATGGCACCCTCAGTGCGGATGGTGGTGAAACCGTCTTGGCGGCGGGTGCGCATGTCAGAAGCCCCCACCTAGGAGATCCGGCGAAGAAGCGCCGGATTGAGCGAAGCCTGCTACAACTCGTCTGCCGCGGCGACGAACTCCGAGACAGTCAGATCCGCCGCGCGTATGAGAGAACGTAGTGTGCCCCTGGCGACCGGCCGATGATCTGGAACAGAGAGCGTCGCCGACGATCCATCCTTGACCAGCACGATATGACTGCCCCGCCGACGTGCGACTTCCCAGCCGAGGGACTCGAACACCTTTACGATCTCGCGCCCACTCAGTAAGGGCAACGGAGACATCTAGAGAGCCACCTCGACCAGTTTGGTCTCGATGGTGAGCGGCAGACCACGTTCGGCGCGGACCTCCAAGCAGAGGACGATCGCCTCCCGCACGTTGGCAAGAGCCTCCTCCCGAGTATCCCCCTGACTCACGCAGCCGGGGATAGACGGACACTCCGCGATCCAGGCTCCATCCTCGTCCCTGTCCATCGTAACGAAGAACTTCATGACTACAAATCCCTTCGACTACTTGCCACCTACCATATGGTACCCGAGATGACGCTGATGCAGTGATGATCCGTCGCCTCACACCCCACCCCCACCCGGCAGATACACGTATACACCCAGCACGTCCACCGGGAGCTCGGGCGTCACCTTGGTCGCGGCGCCGGCCGTCCGGCCGCCGGCTCGGGTCACGGCCCGTCGCACCCGGTCGTGCGAGTCGGCGAGGACCTGAGCGCGCTCCTCCGCCACGCTCTGCAGATGGGGGGCCACCTCATCGAAGTCGGCGAGGATGCGCTCCAACGCATCGCGCTGTTGGTCGAGGCCGATGGATGCGCCCGGAGTCGCCTCGAGAAGCTCCTCCACCTCTTCGCCGGTCAGCCATTCGGCGCCGCTCGGAGCTCCTTGGAACCCGATCAACTGGGACTCCTCGGCCAGCAGCGCCCCCTGCCGGCCCACAACATCACTGATGTGGAAGCGCAGACGGAGGAGCAGAAGCGTGGTCCGCTTCGCTACCCCGGTTGTTCGGATCACTCCCATCCGTTTGGCCGGGGCTTCTTCGAGTCCATCCAGAGCGGAGTCGGCGGTGTGGGCGGCGAGACCCTCCACGTACGGATGGGTGCGCGAGAGGTACACCTCCCCATCGGCCACGGGCAACTCGAAGCGCCCCTGGAAGTCGTCGCTATCGAAGAGGCCCATGGCATCACGGAGCGCCCGCGGCGTCTCGGCCAGATCCACTTTGACCGCCTCGTCGCCGGTCACCACAGCCCGGTTGGCCCGGAGCGCATCGTGAATGAAGTGCTTGACATCCAGTCTGCTGCCGATGGCCGCACGCATCTCAGACAGCTCCTGCGCCACCTCGCCCACCTTGATGGTCTCCTGCGCGAACATGGTCCGGGAGCGCTTCTCCCGGTCGGCCGCCACTTCCCATTCACGGTGGACCGTGTCGCGCTGTTCGACGAGGTTTTCGAGATCGTCCAGCTCGAACATGAGCTGATCGGGGCTCCCGCCACTCTTCTCCCGAAGAAGGATCCCTTCAAGCAGAGCCTCTACTAGAGCTTCAGTATTGACGGGTACCGGCACGGATATTCCCAACGAACTGCGGATGGCCTTATGTTTGCGCAACAACACGTTCAGCACCACGCCGTCGATCTGGTTGTCGGTGCCGTAGTAGGTAAGGACGCGCACATTGTCGCTGCGCTGGCCGTAGCGATCCACGCGTCCTTCGCGCTGCTCGTGGCGAGTGGGGTTCCAGGAGAGATCGTAGTGGAGCACGGCGTCGAAGTGCTCCTGCAGGTTAATGCCCTCGCTCAGGCAGTCGGTGCACACCAGCACCCGCTTGGGATGCTCGGCGAGGGCGGCCACCCGCATCTCGCGTTCGTCCGGGGGGAGGGTGCCGGTCACGGCCGCCACCTCGGTGCCCTTCAATGCCCTGCGCATAGCCTCGGCCACGTATTCGGCGGTATCGATGAAGCGGCAGAAAACAATGGGACGGTAGCCGTCGGCCAGAAGCTCCGAGACGAGCTTCACGGCCTTTTTGAGTTTGGTGTCCTTGGCGCCTCGAAGTGCGTCGGCCTCGCGGGCCATCTCCAGCAGACGGCGGCGGGCGCCGGCCTCTTCACCTTCTTCGTCCGCGTCGCCGCCGGGGATGACGTCGACTCCTTCGGACAGATCGGCGTCCATGAGATCGAGGACCGTGCGGCGACCGATCTCGTCGGCCTCTTCGGAAGTCTCGGTGTCGGCGGCGGCGGCCCGGGTGCGCATGGTGGCCGCGGCCGCTGCGGGACTGGAGGCCAGCGAACGCAGCAACGCCAACGCCGACCACCAACGCACGCGACGACGATGGTCACCGGCCGCATCCTGCACCGTCTCCCGAGCATAACGAAGCACTCGGTCGAAAAGCTTCTTGTATTCGGATGAAAGTTTATAAGTGTCCTCGGCCTCTTCGCGGGCGGGGAAGGGTGTATCCTCGTCCAAGTACTGTTTGATGTCGCCTCGGCGGCGTTGGACAAAATGCCGAGCAAGCCGTTGGCGATGAGCACGATTGTGGTTCCCGCCAAGCTCAGTGGGAAGTTGCAGGAATTCTTCATCAAGAAATCCCAGAAGGGACCGGAACGCCTCCTCTTTGCCGCTGTGAGGCGTGGCGGTGACCAGGATGAGGTGGCGCGTGGGGTCGGCCGCCAGACCCGCCACCAGCCTGTGGCGCTGGATCTGGGCGCTGCGACCGTCGCCGGCGGAGGCGCAGGTGTGGGCCTCGTCCACGATGACCATCTCCGGACAGGCCCGCTTGAACTCCTCCACGTGGCGCGGCGACTTGATGAAGTCTGTGGACACCACCACGAAGGGGTGGCGGTCGAAGAGGGACTCGTTGGGACCGCAATGGCGTTCGAGTCGCCTCACCGTGGACGAGAGCACCAATTCGGTATCGATATGGAACTTGTCGCTGAGCTCTCCCTGCCACTGCTCGGCCAGGGCCGGCGGACAGAGCACGGCCAGGCGCTCCACCTCCCCGCGGGCCAAGAGCTCCTTGGCGATCAATCCCGCCTCGATGGTCTTGCCTATGCCCACGTCGTCGGCGATGAGGATGCGCACGGGGTCCAGACGGAGCGCCATCAGCAGCGGCACCAACTGGTACGGGCGCGGCTCCACCGCCACGGCGGCAAAGGAGCGGAACGGACCGGCACTCGAACGGAAGCCGAGGCGCACGGCGTCGCGCAGCAGCCGCGCCGAGCGATAGTCGCCGATCTGCCGCGGATCACCGGGGTCGGGCAGAGCGAACTGTGCGGATTCCACCTTCTCCAGGGTCCGCAGGACGCCGGTGACCTCATCCTCGGTGCCGCGCAGCGGGCGGAGCACCAGCAGATCGCCCTCGGATTCGGGCAGAACCACCCACTCCCGCCCTCGAGCCCGCACCAGAGAACCCACGGCAAAACTCATGCGCCGCCTCCTTCGGGGGCGCCGGCGGCACGGCCCGGCGGCGCGGCAGCGGCGCCGGCTGCGGCCACGGCGAAGACGCCCATACGGGGTGCCGCCCGGCTCGGCGTCGCGCCCGACGCGGCCCCAACCCGGGCGCCGGCCGTGGCGCCACACCTCGCGCCACGCCTCACGACGCGCCTCCTTCGACCTTTCCAAACACATACGGGTACCGGTCGATGATCGCTACCCAGTCGTCCTGGTGGTGGAAACGCACCACCGTATAACCGTAATCGTTCATGGCCTCCGTCTGGGCATGATCGCGCGCTTGGCGCTCCGGGAAATCGTGCGGCGGCCCGTCGATATACACGGCTACCTGCTCCTCCGCATAGAGGAAGTCGGGACGGGTTTCGCAGGCTTCCACCAACTTCTGCGCGTGCGAAGGGAGATGGAGATTCTGCCGTTCCAGCAGACCGAGCCACGAGCGCTCCAGTTCAGAGCCCGCCTGGTTCATGAGCACCTGGAGATGCTCGGTCCGGGACAGGTTGGTGGGCGAAGCCTCCACACCGGCGTCGCGCAACTGGAGCAGTACGTTCTTGATCGTCTGGCGATCGAGGAGCTGATGGTAGCGCTGGTTCTGATAGCTCATGAGGCAGTCGTAGCAGGCGGCCTCGCAGTCCTCTTTGGCCCGGGGTGCGCGCCGAAGATCCTCACCGGTGTCCGCATCGAAATGACAGAGTGACAAGGCCTCCCGCGCCACCGCGCTCAGCGCTCCCGGATTCAGGAGTTGGCGAAGCACCCCGGCTCCGCCCTCCGCCGCCTCGTACAGAAGGATGCGGCGGGGATCGTCGTCGCCGGGCAGCGACTCCACCGCCAGCTCGTTGTCCTCCAGCTGGTAGCGGGCCTGCACGGCGCGCTTCAGCGCCGCCTGCAGGGAGGCGTTCTCGGTGGCGGTGAGCGGCGTGGCCATGTCTATCAACAGACAGTTGCGGTGGTCCTCCACAAAGGGGATCACGCGGGCGATGCGCGGCGACATCGGGTCCCGGTCGTCATCGTCGAGGTCGTCGTCCTCGTTCTTGGCCCAGTAGCCCCGTTCGATATCCAGGACGAAGCCCAGTTGCGCTTTGTCCTTCCGCCGGGCCCAGCCCTTATTGATCCTCCAGATCAGTGCCGCGTGCCCGTAGGTGAGCTTGGCGACGGGGCCCCCCGCTTCCCCCGCACGGACGGCCGCTCCACCCGCAGTGGCCGCTCCACCGGCGGCGGCCGTGACCATCGCCGTGCTGCCGTGCATCTTGACGCCGTCGTGGCCCAAGCGAACGGCGGTGGCCAACTCGTAGCCCTGTCGCATGCGCTCCTCCTCGTCAGAGGTGATGCGCTCACGCCGCTGGGTCGACACATTCTGCAGACGGAACAGATTGGTGAGCGCCTGGCCTAGGTAGGCGCCGCAACTACTGCACAGATCGGGGCCGTCGCCCTCCTCGAACTGATGCAGGTACCCGCACTGGGAGCAGATCTTGGCCCGGTTCTGGGTCAAATCTTCCCCTTCCCTCACCGGCAGGATGGCCTTGTTGATTACGTACTGCGCCCCCTCGTGGTAGACGATGGCCCGGGGACCGAACTCGGAAATGGCCAAGAACCGCGGCCGCTGCAGGAACTCCTCCTGTTCCCCAAAGCCCCTACCCGCTCTCCTGCCTGTGGCCCCCACCCTCCTGCCCGGGATGAACGCCGACAGTGGCAGTCGCGGGAAGCTGTAGCCGGGGAGAAAGCCCTCACTGGCGAAGTAGCGGTAGCTGTAGAAGTCGGATTGCAGCAGCCTATCGACGTCGGTGAGCAGGTTCATCTGCTGCTCGGCCTCGGCCCGAAGACGCTTGGCCAAGGCTCGGTCCGGAGCGCTCCGCGAAGGATCGCCCGCGATCTTGTGTTGGGTCTCCCGCTGGCTGAGCGCGCTGCGGTAGAGGCTGCGCCAGCGGTCACAGGCCCGGTCGAAGCGGAGCGCCACCTGCTCCAAGACCTCGTCCAGCCAACCCTCGCTGTACCAGTCGGCTTCTTCGAGCTCATCCCGGCAACCGTCGAGAATCGATGCGGCCCGAACCCGCGTCCTCTCCAAGGGCATCTTGGCCTCGATAGCAGCTCGCACCTGTTCCTGGAGGGCCAGCGTCGGGTCGTCGCCACCCACGTCGAGCAGCTCAACCAACGACTTGCCCAGCGACAACCCGGTCTCCGCCAGCCACACGGCGTGTATGTGAGCACGGATGAGATCCTCGTTGGCCAGATCGAGCCGCGGCGGCGTCACCGCGCCCGCCACCATGAGTTCCGGGCGCTTGAAGAAGTACTGGTCGTGTGGGCTCCCCACCGTACAGTAGCTGTAGACCAAGGCGGGTTGACCGCTGCGGCCCGCCCTCCCGCTCCGCTGCGCGTAGTTGGCCGGGTTGGGCGGAATGTTGCGCATGTTGACCACGTTGAGCTCGGCGATATCCACCCCCAGCTCCATGGTGGGAGAGCAGAAGAGAACGGGAAGTCTTCCCTCGCGGAAACGTTCTTCCCGCTCCTCCCTGTCAGAGTAGGCGACCTGGGCGGTGTGCTCCCTGGCCTCGATGCCGACGATGGAGCGGGCCGTGTTCTTGTAGAAACCGAGAAAAAACTCGTTAGCGCGACCGCCGCCCGCCGGTGGACTCGGCACCCGGATGAAGTCGTGGTAGGGAGTGACGCCGTCGCCGGCCCTCCAGATCATGGCCGCCGCCGGAACCTGGTATCCGGGGACCTCAACCCCCTTCCCTTCGCTCACGGGCTCCACCAGACCGGCCCGGCGCAGAACTTCGAGCAGTTGCCGGATGATGATCTCCGCCTCCGCCACCGGCAGCCGAGCATCATGCTGCGGCAAGGTGGTGGGACGCCGCAGATACTGACCGAAGCCTCCCCTCCCCGAGAGGAAGAGGTGCTCTCTAGAGTCGTCGCGCCTGGAGGAGCGCGGGAATACCATGCGAGAGGTCTCAAGCTTCTCCCGCTCGTCGATGGCCCAGGGCGCGCAGAGGTGCTGGCTGCTCTGTTGCTTGAGGCCCTCCTGCGACTCGGCCTGCAGGAAATCCACCTTGATGGCGAGCCCACGCCGCATCCAATCGAGCATGGTGCGGGCGATGGCGCTGCGCTGCTCAGGGGCGGCCGTCACCAAAGCCGCGTGAGTCCCGGCCCACTCCTCTTCGGAGGCGCACAGCTCGTCGAGCGACTCGTAATCGATCTTGAGAAGCCCACACTGCTCCAGGTTGGGCAGGGTGATGCGCCAACCCTTCTGCAGATCTCGATACAGTCGATAGCCAATCACTCTGCGCAGAGCAGCCCGCGTGTTGGTGAGGGCGGCGTACTTGTTGGCCGTAGGATCGGCGGCATACTGCTCCAGAGGTAGATCCAGCGCATCGAAGACCCTCTGGGTCAGCATGTCGTGGCGAATGCCCGTCTCCCCCGCCTCCGCCACCGCCCGGTAGAGCGCCGAGCGCAGAAGATCAACCTCCACGAAATCGTTGAAATGGCCGGCCTGCAGCGAGGCGTCCTGGCGATTGTCGGTGAAGCTGAGAAGCTTGCGTGCGCGTAGGGGAAGATCAGTGTCGGCGCGCAGATTGCGGATGGCCGCCAGGCCCAGGATGGTGGTGGCCGTGCTCCGCCCTTCCGAGCCCAGTTGTCCCAGTTTGACGAAGTCACCGATGCGTGCTGCGTAGGACACCCCGCAGGAGAGACAGAACCTGAACGGTGCCGGCAGGTAGTGACAGGCCACTGCGTCGGCGGTGGTGGCAGTGGTGGAGCCATCGGTGGTGGCGGCAGCCCGGGGGTCGCTTGCGCCGGGGGTGGCGTTGATGCCATCGCTGGTGACGTCACCGGCGGCCACCCCGTGATCTGCAGCCCTCCCGGCGGCTGCCCAGGGGGCGCTTGCGCCGGTGGCGACCCCTTCGCCGGCGACCCCGTTAGGGAGCACGCGGACCGCCTGCGGCAGCCTCTTCACCATATCTCTGCGCACCCTCCGCCCACCGTTGGTCAGCTGGATCCAGTCCTCGGGCAGGCGATCGAGCACGGCGTCCCCATCTTCGGGCCACGGGTTGGCGCCGCCGAGGTATAGAAACCCCGCGGTACGGTCTTCCTTAGTAACCCGCTCGGAGACCAGACGGGGCGTGAACACCCACCCACCGCCGGGATCCTCAAGGCAGCGCACCACGTAATACTCCTGTCCGCATTCGCGACAGAAGGCCAACGGGAAAAGCACCTTGTCCCGCGAACCCGGTACATACTGCTGAGCATTGGTGGTCAGATAGCGATCCGTCCCCCGCTCAAGTGAGGCGTACACGGCGTCACCCCGACTGATGAACTGATGCAGTCGGAAGGCGAACGGCGGGAAGCCGGTGACCGGATCACGCTCGCATCGGCCGGCACCGAGCAGGAAATCGGCGATGCGCTCAGCGCACGCCTCCCTCGGAGCGCCCGTAAGATCGGACAGAGCCTGGGCCGCACCCTCCTCCCCACTGATACTCCTGGGCCGCACGCGCACTAGGTGCCCGGTATCGGGATCAGGCTCCACGCCCAACGCTCCTTCGATCCAGCGCGCCATCGGATGGGCCAAGAAATCCTCGTATCGCTCTGGAACCGGGCCCCCGCTTTCTGCTATGGAGTCACGAAGCGCCTCCATGAAGGCCTGGTCATTCAACGACGCCGGCGCCGTGGCGCGACGCAACGTCTCACCGATGACCCGCTCAGGCTTCACCAATGCCCCAAACAGCTGCGAGGCCACTCGCGCCACCTCGGCCCTCTGCTCGTCGTAGGAGCCGGGACCGGCCAACGTCGCCGATGTTCCCACCACCTGCAGTCCTCCGGGCGCCAAGCGGTCACGTACCCGCCGCACCAGATAGGCCACATCCGCCCCCTGCCGCCCACGGTAGGTATGTAGCTCGTCCAGCACCAAGAACTGCAGACCCTGCGCCGCCCCGATCAAGCCCTCTTCCTTGGGACGGGTAAGGATAAGCTCCAACATCACATAGTTCGTAAGAAGAATATCCGGCGGGCTGCCGATGATCTCCTGCCGCTCCTCGTCCGACTCCTGGCCGGTATAGCGACGAAAGGTGACGGGGCCTTTGCCGTCTGGATAGCCGTCACAGAGGAACTTGGTCAGCTCTCCTGCCTGGCTATTGGCCAGGGCATTCATGGGATAGACGATGATCGCGCGAATACCTTTGCCGGAGCCCTCGCGAAGCACCCGATCCACAATGGGGATGATGTAAGCGAGGCTTTTGCCGGAGCCGGTCCCCGTAGTCAGCACGTAGTTGTCCCCGGAGGCGGCAGCGCGCACGGCCTCGGCCTGATGACGGTGGAGAATGATGGGCTTCCCCGTACCGTCTTGGTCCTTGGCCACCCGAAATACCCGCTCACACTCCGGATGGAGCACATCGGCGGTCACCAGTTCGGCGATCCGGCCGCCCGATTCGAAGGAAGGGTTCAGCTGCGCTAAGGGAGCGGGCCAAAAGAGGCCCCCATCTATCGCTTCATCGACCCGGCCGCGAATGCGCCCGTCTTTAATTCGGATGAAGCTCTCCACGTACTGCTGGTAGTCCTCAATAAGCCGACTGTGAAGATCGAAGATGTCCATCCGCACCCCCTCGGGCTGCACGAGGCCGTCGGCCCTGTTACCGAACCGTAGACCTAGAACCGGGCCGCGGGCCCCCTCTTTCTTGCACCGGACATGGACGAGCCGTCCCCTATGGTACAACACCCGGCGGACGGCTCGAAGCCCGGCATACGATAAAGAAGGCTAATATCTATATCGGCAGCAACCAAAATTTATATATACTTTGGGGGAACGCATCCAATCTGCCTCGAAGCCACGAAGGCGCGGACCTGCCTGGTGGCATTTTGCCGCCGGCGTCCCGTCTCGTTCCGCCCCGCCGCCCGCCCTCGGCCCCCTACCTTATGACCTCACCCGTAGTGGCGTCTATATATATCTCCGCATGCCGCCCGTCGGCGCCCACGATCTCCACTTCCCACACCACGCGTCCATCCTTCCACCGCTCGAGCTCGGCTTCATCCACCACACCGGGGGTCACCGCCAGAGCCGAAGCCATAGCCGTGCGAACGTCGATGGCGGGAGCTGAGGCGCGCGCGTATGAAGGAAGCTCTTCAGGCTCCCGTCGGAGAACGTCGCCCGTAGTGGCATCGATGTCCAACTCGATACCACTTCCATCCGCGTCACGCACCACAACCTCCCATGTAGGATGTCCGTGGTGCCTGTCACGTTCGATTTCGATGACGGCGCCGCCCGGCACAGCGGCCAGAGCCACATCCACGGCTGCTTGAGCGTCCAGCGACGTGGAGGGCGACTCGGTCACGGCAGGCGGAGTGCCGCCGGACCCATCAGCGGGCGTCGTTACGTCGCTCTGGGTAGTGATATCCGAAGGGGTGGACTCAACCGGACCTTCGGTCGGAGTAGTGGACTCCGTCGTTTCAGAGATTGACGGTGTAGATGTGCCGCCGCATGCAGCCACACCTAACGTAATGGCCAATAATACGACAACCAAAAGACGCCATGACGTGCAGGTAGACATCAGATCCTCCCATTTTATTCGAACCTCGAAAGATGTCGGTAATTTTCTAGGTTATTACAGTCTAGACAGGTACGATTGGGCTTATGGGCCTGGCGGTCTGCGGTGAGAGCACACCAGACCGGGATGGGATACCTCCCCAGGTGACTGTCCCATCCCGGTCAATACGAACCAACTGCAGTACTGCCGCTTCTGCCCTGAGACAACCTGACCTCCAACGGAACACGCTTCATGAACCTGTTGTCTATGAAAACATCGAAGCAATGGGTCCCAGGCCCCCGAAAAGTGACCCCGGCAAGCTGAAGAATCACGTTTAGGGAAGTCTCGGCGTGCGAATCGGCTCGGTCAATCTCTAGATCGGTGCGATACTCGGGTATCAACTGGCGGCCATCGGGATCAATAAGGCGTACCATCACACTATGACTACGATCGTCGCCGCTCTCTACCGTCACACTCAATGCCAGGAACGTGACCGGGTGCGCAAAAGGAAAAGACCGACCCGTGATTACCCGGAAGATGCCGACCACTGTGAGCTTATTCATCTTGTCAACTAGAGCATGATCGCCTAATAGCGCAAGATCAATTCGCATGCTTCTCCGTTCGTTTAAGACCTGGGTCATCCGACACTGTGACGCCCCCTGCCGCGCATTGCCGGGTAGTGGCTTCATCCCCACGAAGAATGTATTGAGCAGCGAATGCAGACTTTAGATCCGCACTCTGGACCCGCAATCTTCTCACCAAGGCATTTCGGGATCGATCGTCGATTGACCGTCAACAACCATCATAGCTTTTGAGTTGCACTTAGAGACTCTCTACCACTCGGGCGGTCCGCGCAATAATAGCCACTCCTCGGGCGCGGATAAGGGAGATGAGGGGACCCAGGTAGCGAAGCCCTTCCCGCTCCGCACATTGAACCACACCCTGCAAGATCAGGTAGACGGAGGAAGCTCTATGAGTCCGCTCATGCTCCCACCCACGGTCGAATCGGCGTCCACAGACATGGTGCACTCCGCACTCCTAAGGGCCAAATTGTGACCATTGCTGGCAGAGATGGAGACAAAGTCCTTGTTGGGGTGAGTGAAATGCCCCCACCAGAGAAGTTGCCGCCCCAGACGGCAATGAAGCTGGAAGTTATGGAGTCTGAATCAGGCATAAACCAGGCGATCAGATCGAGCTGTTCGGTAACACCAGTGTCAGTGCAGGTAGTGTTCTCGTTGTCGCTGCTCCACCTTAAGAAGCGATAGCCGGGCTTGGACTGGGCTGTAATCGCCGCGCCGCTCCCTGAACATCGTCCCTACGTGGTCGAGAAGAGACCTTACAGATCCATCAATCAGAGAATGATCGTCTACGAGAGGTGCGCGGTGAGCCAAATAGGGTGCAAGATTATGGGGGAAGCCCTCGATTAAATGAAAACCGTGCGCGGTCTGAGGAAACTGCGACATCGGGGCGAAGCCCAGGGTGCAGACCGCCTTCGCCGTCATCCCTGCCTATTTCAGCCTGGCCAGCTGCGGACATCGGAAATCTACCGCACTCAGATGAGAGGAAAGGGGTAAACCAACCCGCCTGGGACCCCTGATCCAAGGCCCTAAGATAAAACGACCGCCGACAGAGTTCATTCTTCGCCCTCCGCCCACAATCAAGCGTCATTGATTCTATCAGTGCAAGACAATCCCGCGTTCCAAAAGACTGCGTATAATTGTATTTGTCCTTAATGGTACCTTCATGGAGACCAGAAGCATGATGCGACGTGCTACTACGTTCTTGGGAATAATTCTGCTGACTCTGTTACTGCTCACTGGGACTGGCGGCTGCTCTCGTGGGGACACGGGTACCTCCCCCAGCACGTCTCAACCGATGACACTCACGTATGCTTTCTTCGCGCCTGAAGAGAGCTTTCCCGGGGCACAGATGGATTGGTGGGCAACCGAGATCGAGAAGCGCACCAACGGCAAAGTCGTAGTGAGAACCATACCGGGCGGCGAGCTGTTTACTGCCGAGAATATGTACGACGGAGTACGTAGCGGAGTGGCAGACATCGGTTTGTCCTTCGTAACGTATGAAGCAAGTAACTTTCCGCTCCTAACCATCAACGATCTACCCGGGATAGGTTACGCCAATGCGACCCAAGCTAGCAAAGCTTTCTTCGAAGTAGTCTGGGCCAACCAAGACATTGAAGAGTTGAAGGATTTCAAGATCATAACCGCGTTCTGTACAGAGCCCTCATACATTCAAACCATGACAAAACACACGTCTCTCGAAAGCCTAAAAGGAGTACCCATACGAACTCCAGGCGGCCCAAAGATACTCGAAGCAATGGGGGCCGTGGGCGTGAACATGCCGCAATCGAAAATCGAGCAGGCGCTAGACAATTTCCTCATCGAGGGAATTGTCACTTCTAGGGAAGTACTAAAGGACTTCGGATACGCCAAGAAGATCAAGTTCGTGTTGAACAAACCGCTGGGGCAAGTGAGTGCACTTGCCGTGATGAGGAAGGCCACTTTTGATACCTTGCCGGACGACATCAAAACCGTGATAGATGAACTTGCGCCACTGGCGGCTGCGTACGCAGGCGCAGCCCTGGACAAGGCCGTTAATGAGTCAATGGAATGGGCGACCGAATCCCAGGGCGTAACCGTAGTCGAGCTCTCTGCAGATGAATCGCGCAAGATGGATGAGGCGATTCAAACGGTGGCCGAGAACTGGCTTGCGGATCTGACTGCGAAAGGCTATGCGGCAAACGAATTCTTTCGGCAGTTGCAACAAGCTGCCTCTCAAGCTGCCTCTAAGTGATCGGCCTCAGCGACGACCCGCATGCTGCTTCAGTACGTCGCGGACCCGATTCTTATCCACCTTTCCGATGGTGTTGCGTGGTAACTCCTCGACGATCTTGATGATCCGAGGCTTCTTATAGCCAGCAATCTCATTCTTACAGAAAGTTAGCACATCGTCGATGGTGAGATCCGCTCCGTGCTTGGGCACCACGAGCGCTGCCACCGTCTCCCCCCAAGTCGCGTCCGGCAGACCAACCACTGCCACATCTTGCACGCCATCGAGCATGCAAATACACGCTTCCACCTCACCGGGTAGGACATTCTCGCCACCGCTGATTATCAGGTCCTTCTTACGCCCTACGAGATAGATGTAGCCATCGGTGTCGCTCCGGGCTAGGTCACCCGTCATCACCCACCCTTCTCGCACGGACTCCTTAGTAGCCTCCGGGTTGCTCAGATACGAAACCAGGATCGCCCGACTCTTGACGTACACCAGACCAACCTCTCCTGGGAGAGTCTCCATACCCTCGTCATTGCGAATCTCCACCATCACATCGGCAACAGGACGGCCACAAGACCCGAGACGAGCCTGAGCTGCGCCCGTCAGGGTATGGTCTTCCTTATGGAGCACACAGATAGAGGGACCGGTTTCCGTACTGCCGTACGCTTGATAGAGAACATTGCCCAACTTGGCCAGAGCGCGACGCACGTCGGGCTCCAGCATTGGGGCGCCAGAGTAGTAGAGAGTGCGCAAATTGCTCAGATCGCGTGGTCTTTGTTCCAGCCTATCCAGCACTTGGTGCACCAGAGAGGGCACGAGTACCGAGCAGGTGATGTGCTCCCGCTCCAACGCATCCAACCATGCATCGGGATCAAACCGTTTATCGATGTAATTGGTACAACCGCGTGCAAAGAAGTTGATTACCAGACTGGTGGCGCCAATGTGAAACATGGGCAGACACGTGTAGAAACTGTCGTCATCAGTGAGGGCCATCTCAGTCATGACGATGACGGAATTCGCGGCCTGCCCTCCCTGGTCCAGCACCACCCCTTTAGGCTGCCCCGTAGTTCCACTCGTATAGATGACCAGCAAGGGATCCTCCGGGCGAACCCCAGACATGTGCCCATGAAGGGCATTGAGCTTCATCTCCCAGTCCGTTCGATCCGACGCCAACGCTTCGTGATCATGACCGGTTAGCTCTAGCGCCCCTGAATCTCCCGTCCCAGCGCTCACGAATACAGTCGAACCCTTTCCCGAGAGCGTCTCATCCTCACGACGGACCCGGAGAGCGGCGACGGCTCCAAGACCAAGTTCGAGGTGTTCACGATGACACACAAAGACATCCGGCTTGGCGTCAGCCAGGACCATGGTCGTCTCTCGGACGCTCAGACGCCAGTTGAGCGGAATAAGTAGACGGCCAGTAGCCGCCGCAACTCCCAACCAGTCGACTAGTTCGGCACAGGTTGGGGCAAGCACTGCGAGACGTGCTCGCGGACCCACTCCCCACCTGTCCAATGCGGCGCTTAGAGCGACCACTCTCTCCATATGTTGACCAAAAGTGTAACGACGCCCATCGTCAAAGACGAAGGCGAGCTTATCGGGGTACAGCTTGTAGTTGCGTGCGTAGAACTCGGCGATCGTCTTCATCGTTCCGCCCTCCGCTCCTCGCTACCTCTCACCTTTGAAGCTGGCCACACCAGTAGACGGCCGGACAGATCCAATCGAGCCAGATAGCCTGTCGCCACATGTTTGCCAAAGGAGACCCCGTGAAACCCGGCACATGTGCGTGTGTTCGCGGGCCCAGTATCGTCGTCTGGCAACGTGCTTACGCAGGCATCGAAAGGAGTATGCACCAGAAGGCATCCGGCTCCATCGGTCCATGGTAGTGATTCCGTAGGATGAACAGAGATTACGGGATCCACACCTAGTAATGGCGCAACAGTCCACGTGGAGGTGGGTTCATCGCTCCCTGAAGCCGCGACTGCATGGAGTCTAAAAGAAGGAACAGCACTTCCCAGGGCTATCAGCGTCCGATCCAGCGACTCCCCGGTCTCGCATGCCAACTCACCATCCACCGGCTCAACCAGGAATCGGAACACTTTCTGCAACCCATGGGGGCGCTCGCGGAACGACGAAGTGAAGACGGCAGTAACTCCTGAGCCGGCTGAAGCGGTGAAATCCAGGTCCCGTCGTCTGATCCCGTGCGCTCCCCGGTAGAGCACGCACGACCATGCCAGATTCCCGAATAACGTCTGAGAGGGCAGGTCCATGACGCACGTATCATGACAATTTAGAGGGAGTTCCGCACACAACGCGCGAACGGCGTCCAAATGAGTCCTTCTAGACATAGCGGTGACCCGAACATTGTCGCCAACCATATCCAGAAACGCGAAAGACATGTCCTGAAGTGGATGGTGGCAAGCGCAATAACCTGCTGCCCGAAACAGTGCCACCTCTCCCAAAAGCATCAGCGAAGTACACGAATCAACAAGCTGATAATCGCCAGAGATCCCGCCTAGCACCTCCGCCAGCTCCTCAGTCTTTTCCTTGGGAGCCATCACAAGATCAGCCGGAAACGCCGAAAATACCGCACGGTGCCCAGCATCATCCAAATAGGGGCTCACGACGGAAGCCATGTAGCCATTCCTCCCCACCAACCCGTAGAGACATAAGCACTGGATATCCGAGAGGCCAACCGCCAGAATCCGGGTCGGTCTGACACCGATCTTCTTCAGTTCTTGCGCAACTGCCCCCAATCGAGCATCGTATTCGGCGTAGGTGAGAGTGGTTCCAGCTTCCGACACGAACGTCATGTCGCCATACCACTTCGCATTCTTCGCGTAGCAGTCTTTCATTGTGAACCCCATAATCTTGTCACGCCCCCATTTAAGGATACTCCGATCCGGTACCACTCGTAACAATAGAAGGTCCCCTTTACTCGCTCAATGTTCCCAGCAACCGACGGGTAAGGTTCCATTATGTAGTTTGAAGACAAAGAACGACAGTATGGCCGATTTTTCGGTTGAATGAATCTACCCAATCAATGATGAGTTCTGATCCCAGGATGGTTTGTCGGCATGATCTACATGATCTGGCCGTTTCGCCTAGAGAAGGCAACGGAATCTGCGTTGGCGGATGGACCGGTCCAGCAGTTGCTAGTACTCTGCGGCGGCGTCCCTTTGTGCCAGCACCGCGCGCTCCTCGGCCAGGAGCCGATCCTGTTGCTCAGTGAGAACCTTGCGGAACGTAATGCCTACCCGATTAGGAACTTGACGATCTCCTCGGCCACCATCTCCGGCGCGCCCAGGTGTGCCATGTGGCCATTTCCGGGCATGACCACCTTACGGGCATCGGGCAGCAGTTCCACCAGCTCATTGGTGGCGTAGGAGGGGTTGTCCTCTGTCATGCTCCCGGTGAGAAACAGCACCGGCATAGCCAGGTCCGCATAGTCCTTGACCTGCGGGTTGAACTTCCAGATGGCCTTCCACTCCTCGGGGAGGGTGGGGGCCAGGGTTGTGAGCACACCCCAGGCGGGCGTTGTGCACATGAAAGCTATCTGGTCGTCGTTCATCATGAGCTCATCGCGGCAGAAGAGATCAATGGCCGACTCGTTCCCGCCCTCTTCCAGCTTGGCGCTGTATCGGGCCATGAGCGCGTCAACCTCCAACCCATTGTAGTAGAAAGGCGGCTCGTAGATGATCAGCTTCCTCATCGGGTAGCGCCGCGCGGTTTCCAGGGCGACGAGGGCGCCCGACGAGTGTCCCAGCAGGGCCGCATCAGGCCCGGCAGCGTCCAACACCGCTTTGACATCAGCCGCCTCCGACTCCATCGAATAGCCGGCTCCCAGATCGCTGCGCCCCTTGCCCCGGCGGTCTATTGGATAGCACGTCACCCGATCGCCCAGCAATCTGGCAACCAGTGACCAGTCCATGGCCACGCCCAACGCTCCGGGTACGATGACCAGCGCGGGTCCCGAGCCCATCTTGATGTAGCCGATGTCGGTGTCGCCCGCGAGCGACGTCACCGACAGTTCTTGGATTCCGGTATCCATGTCCACCCTTTCCGTGTTCCGCTTAGGCTGCGCCGTGTGAACCGCGGCGGGTATGTTGTTTGAGAACATTTCATCCCGAATAATAGTCTAACACGAGCCCCAAGAGACACACCCTGGTTTCTTCAGGCTCCGCTGGTAGCAGAGGAACGGTGAGGGTCCAAGCTCGCTCAGTACGGCGCCCGGACGGGGTCGCGAAGTGGAGAGAGGCGGAGTCACTTGGGACTCGTTCTGTGCAGTGGGAAGGGGTTTGTGATGGTTCGCTCTCCGCGGCTGCTCACGGCGGCACTGGCCGTGACGCTGGTGTTGATTGTCCCAGTGGCGGGTTACGGTGGCCACTCTTACCCCTGAGGCGCGGTTCCCCACCGGCGCCGAGCAACTAGTGATCCGAGTGGCCACCGGCGCGGGCTTCCTCCCCGTGGAACAGAACCTCACGTTGACGCCCGAGTTCTCGCTGTATAGGAACGGACAGGTCATACAGACCGGGCTGGTTATAGTCATCTACCCCATGCCCGCCCTTCCCAACCCCCAGACCACGGTCATATCGGGTGATGCCATGTAAGCCATCCTGCGGGCGGCCGCGGACACTCCGCTCTTGGATTCCTTTTTCGACTACGGACAACCATCCTTGGCCGACGTGGGCACCACCGAATAATCATCAACACCGTCGACTCCGAGTCCCGCTCGGAGATCTATGCTTTGATGATGAAAGGTGGGGAGGGCCTTTCGGCCGAGCAGGAACAGGCACAGGGCCGGGTGCGGGAATTCGTGGCCGATTTGATGGATCTGAGCGCATTCGAGCCGGCCACGTTCTCATGGAAACCTTGGGACTGCACCGCGCTGGCCGTGTTCAGCACCTCAGCCGAAAAGGGTGGCATCCCGCAGCCGGATGTGGAGCCCAACCGGCTGGCCTGGCCGCTTGCCGGGCTTGATAAGCTCGGAGAGCTGGTGGCGCCGGAAGGGTACCGGCGTTTCGTGGTCTCTGGCGCGGACTTCGAGACGCTGAAGCCGCTGTTGGCGCAGGCCACGCAGATCACGCGCTGGGATAGCGGTGGACACGAGCACCTGCTGTTCTTCCGCCCCCTGCTCCCGGACGAGGCAGATCAGACGAGGGTTACATATTCTGCGGACACGAGGTTTCGGTTACGGAGCTTCTGAGGCACTCACGGGAAGTTGAGCTCCCCGCCGGCGCGTCTGCTTCGGCCTCACACGGGCCATAAGCTTCCTCATTCCCATCTATTATTGGCTGAGGCAGGAACGGCCCCTTTTCACCACGTACTCGCTGGACGTCCTCTTCTCCAACTGCCTCATGAGCCACGCCAAGGCCCAGCGCGAACTGGGATTCCAGCCCCAGCCCTTCCGCCGCACCATGCCATGGCCGACGCCCTTGCCTGGTTCCGGCAGCAGGGCATGCTGTAGGCGCATGGCGGCTGCGCCGCGAGGGCGGCCCACGTTGGTTTCCGTGTTGTTCTTGGGTTGAGTTTCCATCTTCTCCGGCGTGGTGGTGCTGGCGCAGGCTGTGACCCGCATCCGCAAGGGCGGGTTCTGGGCTGCGGCGCTCACCGGGGGACTGCTGCTGGTAGTGGGGATCATGCTGGTGCACAATCCAGGCGCCGGAGCCGTGGCCTGCCTCGTCGCGCCCGCTTGGGTCGGCAGCCGCACGGACGGCTCTGATGGCGTATCCCGCGGCGCCCAGCCCATGGTCGGCCATGTGTGCCACCGCCGTCGCGTAGCCAGCAGTCGGGTGGTTTCCTTGGCGGCCCCGGACGCTTCTCTGGCGACGGCGTGCGCGGCCACGGCTGCGCCGCGCGGTACATGCGCCCGTGCCAGGTCGATGCCGCTGCGGGCTCTCCACCGCCCCGTTTGCCGTAGACCATCCTGCCCAGGAGGAATGAGCCACACAGAACTCTCGATAGACGGGTCTTGTACCGAGTATGTCTAGGTGCCCGTGAGCATGCGGGGAGCAGTCAGGCAGAAAGGGCTCTCAGGCGGGCGGTCGTGAGCTGGCTGGACAGCTTGGAAAGGTCTGTACGCCCGACGTCTTGAGAAGATCCTTCGGGCCGCAAGCGGTGGAGACAGTCTGCACAGGACCGATAATGACTACCCAAGACGAGATAGACAAATTCGACCACGATCGCTCCGGTACAGGAGCAGAATAATAAAGAGACGGTAAACGAATGAACAGCAAAAACAGCTAAGGGAAACGTAACTTCGACACCAGGACCGTTGGTCCGGCCCCCGAAATGAGTACCGCCTGAAGTGTTAGGGTCTCCACAGAAAGAAAAGGAGACCCAGGAACATGAAGCAGTCAAGATTCACCGAAGCCCAGATCGTCGCCATCCTGCAGGAGGCGGACGCCAACGGGACGAGCGTCAGAGACGTGTGCAGCCGCCACGGGTTATCTGAACAGACCTTCTATCGCTGGCGCCGTCGCTATGGCGGCATGCAGGTCGATGAAGTGAAGCGCCTGTGCGAGCTGGAAGCCGAGAACGCCCGCCTCAAGCGCCTCTTGGCCGAATCCGCGCTCGAGATCGACGCCATCCGCGAGGTGCTTAGGGGAAAATAGCGGGCGCGCCGGCACGACGGCAGGTCGTGCGCGCCCTTGTGGGTCAAGGACTGCCGATCACCCGCGCCTGTGCGACCGCGGGCATCTCCCGCTCCTGCTTCCACTACGCGTCTCGAAGGACCGACGATGTCGAGCTCATCGAGCGCATCAAGGAGATCCGGGGGCGCAAACCCCGCTGGGGATATAAACGCGTGCGTGCCAAGCTGAGAAAGGAAGGCTTCCTCGTGAACCACAAGCGGGTAGAGCGCATCTGGCGCGAGCAGGGCTTCACCCTTTCTGCCCGCCGCCGGCGCAAGAAGGTGCGCACCGGGGAGACCGTACCCCAGGCCTCCACCTTCCCCAACCATGTGTGGACCTACGACTTCGTGTTCGACGCCACCTTCGGAGGCCGACGCATGAAGGTGCTCTCCGTGGTCGATGAGTTCACGCGCGAGGCTCTGGCCATAACCCTCGGCCGCTCGCTCACCTCGGCCGCGGTCAAGAGGGTAATCTCCGATCTCTTCGCCCAGAGAGGAAGACCCATCGTCATAAGAAGCGACAACGGACCGGGGTTCATCGCCTTCGAGCTCACCGAGTGGCTGGAAGCCCAGGGAGCCTCCACCTACCACATAGATTCCGGCAAACCTTGGCAGAACAGCTTCGGCGAGTCCTTCAACAACCGCCTGCGCGACGAATGCCTGAACACCACCGAGTTCTGGAGCATCAATCGGGCAAGAGTGGTCCTTGAATCCTGGCGGATCGAATACAACACCGAGCATCTGCACAGCTCTCTCGAGTATCAGACCCCGCAGGAGCTCGCCGCCTCCTGGAGCGCAGCATGAGCAATTCAGCTAGGATGGAAGCAAACCGGCGGCCCTAACACTTGGAACCGTACTGTGAAGGGGGCCGGGCCAGGCTTGCTACTCCGTTTGTCTACCAGAAAAGGAGGCTGACATAGTGATCGTTATCGGTTTTCTGAAACTGCAGGATGGTGTAACGGAAAAGGAATACGAGACGTGGCTCAGAGAATCTGACTGGCCTGTAGCCCGCACTAACCCCTCGCTGCGCGACATGAAGGTTTTTCGGGTTGAAGCAGCGGGACCCGGCCCAGCCGCGCTAAAGGACCCGCCCGAGACGGCGCCTGCCCGTTACATAGAGATCCTGGACATCACATCTCTCGACGAGCTCAGGGCAGACCTTAGGAGCCCCGCCATGCGCGAGGTATTCGAGGGTTTCAAGCACCTGGTCAAGGACCCGGTCTTCGTGCTCGTGGACCGAATTCTGTAGTAATGGGACATGCTGACTCGAGACCCCCTTTCCGAACACATGGCTAAACAGGGCATCCGAAGCGACAGCTAATTGACCCACGCCTACACCCGGCTGCCATGTTGAAAAACATTATCCGGTCAAGTCCCTTCTTGTGGTGTAACTCCTGATCGTCGGTCCGGTCGCTCAGGTGGTGACCGGCAGAGCCTCCCTTCTTCTGGCATGGACACCGACCGAAGTCGCGGTCTCCTCCGGATAGAGCTTGGCAAGTGATTCCACGGAGAGGTAGCGCCGGCTGACCAGCCACTCGTCCGTCTGCTCGAGAAGGAGCGCCCCAGAGAGCCTGAGTAAGCTCTCGTCGTTGGGGTAGATACCCACCACGTCCGATCGCCGGCCGATCTCCCGGTTGATGCGCTCAAGGGGGTTGGTGGAGCGCAGCTTGGGCCGGTGCTCCCGGGGGAAGCTCATGAAGGCCAGGAGATCCTCTTCGGCTTCCTCGAGGAGTCGAGCGACCTTGGGTACCGCCGGTGCGAGTCTCCCCACGACCTCTGTGAGCACGAGGCGCGCTTGATCCGGGTCCTCGGCCTGGAACACCTGACGGATGGCCGCGGCCACCATCTGCTGTTGGGCCCTGCTCACGTGGCCCTGCATGTCGCGCAGGAAGTGCACTGTGCAGCGCTGCCACAGGCAGCCGAGCACTTGCGCTATGGCCTTCTTCAGTCCCACATGAGCATCAGAGACGCACAGAAGCACGCCGGAAAGGCCTCGGGCCACAAGGGAGCGCAGGAACTCCCGCCAGAACGCCTCGCTCTCCGCCTCACCGACATCGGTTCCGAGGATCTCCCGTCTGCCCGTCTCGTGCACGCCATAGGCCACCACCAGGGCCTTCTGCCTCACACCACCCGCTTCACGCACCTTCTCCACCCGGGCATCCAGCCACAGATAGGGGTAGCGACCCTCAAGGGGGCGGGTGCGGAAGATCTTGACCTGCTCGTCAAGGACGGCGCACAGGCGGCTCACCGTCGAGCGGCTCATGGCCTCGACGCCGAGCTGCTCCACCAGGCGCTCCACCTTGCGGGTAGAGACCCCGTTCACGTAGGCTTCGGCCACCACGGCCACCAGAGCCCGCTCGCTACGCCTGCGGGGTTCGAGGAAGCTGGGGAAGTAGCTGCCTTTGCGCAGGCGGGGGATCTCCAGCCCCAGCGTGCCCACCCGGGTGTCGAAGGTGCGGGGACGGTATCCGTTGCGCTGGGCCAGACGATTCTCCGAGCGCTCATGAAGGCCGGCGCCGGTGAGTTCGGTGACCTCGCTCTCCATGATGTCTCGAAGAATCAAGCGCACGGCTTCACGAAGGTAGTCGCCATGCTCCGAACAAAGGACCTTGCCCACGGCTTCGG
>JAAYZX010000003.1 GCA_012514635.1 Actinomycetota bacterium | reverse complement strand
CAGCGTCCGGCCGAGAAGGTACTGCACGATGTCCGCAACGAACTCGTCTCCCTGGAATCAGCCCGCCGCGATTACGGCGTGGCCATCAATTCCGACACTTGGGAGATCGATTGGCAGGAGACGGAGAGGTTGCGGGGCGGGGCATCGCCCGCGTAGCCGGGGCGGATGAAGGGCGGAGAGGGATACCGATGCGGCCTCGGAAGGTAGAAGATATCGTCGCCACACTCAAGCTGCGGATGCAGAGCCGGGTGTACGGTCGCGGAGACCGACTGCCCGCCGAACGTGCCCTGGCTCCGGAGCTGGGAGTCGCTCGATCCACGTTGCGGCAGGCGTTGGCCGGGCTGGAGCGCGAAGGCTATCTCACGCGACGGGTGGGGGCGGGCGGTGGTTGGTTTGTAACTGATCTGGCGCAACCGGCGGCCGAGTGGCAGGAGGCTATGCGTCTTCGCCTGCGTGAGGTCAGAGACATCATCGATTACCGTATCGCAGTGGAAAGTCGGGCGGCTGAACTGGCCGCTGTGCGACGCACCGCAGAACAGCTGGCGCGCATGAAGGAGATCGTGGACCGCACGGCTGAAGTGGCTCCGTCTACAGATGGTGAGCCCATCAGCCGTGCACTCGCCGGGGAACTCCGCTCACTGGATGCTGAATTCCACGCCCTTGTCATCGAGGCGGCGGACAGTCGTAGGGTGGCTGAGGCCGTGCTCGCAGCCCGGGCTGAGCTGTTTGCCACCGAGACCCGTGTTACCTACGAGCATATCGCCGCCGGTCTACCGCGCGACCATCGTCGGGTGCTCGACGCCATTGTGCAGAGGGATGCCGACACCGCCCGGGTAGCAATGGAAGCTCATATCCGACATGGTGCGGATGTGTGGTTGGCCAACGGATGCGAAAGCGAAGCCTGATCTGATTTAATCGGGCAAAGTATGCGCAGCGGCGCATATACGCGGTCGGTGATTGTCGCAGTTGGATTGTAGTCTCAGAACATGCCCCATAGGTATTGATTGGTCACTTCGTGGTGGAACTGGATCTCCGCCGCTTTGATCTGCGATCCCAACGCCGCCGGGCAACGTTCGGCCGAGGCCTGTTTCAACTGCCAGAATCGCTTGTGTACTGTTTCGCCCAAGACGTCGGACATGAGTTGACTACCTTTGAAGAGTCTGATGCCATCATAGATGTTATCGGGCAGGAAACGGGTTCGAGAGCGCTTCTGTTCTTCGGGCTCCTCTGATTTTGGACCGTCCAGCCCTATGCGCAGCAGAGCATATGTGGCAAGGTAGGCATTGGCATCGGGGGCGATGGAGCGGAACTCCACGCGGGCGCTCTTGGCGCTGCCCAACGGGATGCGGATCATGGCACCGCGATTGTTGGCTGAGGCGATGATCTGATTTGGTGCCTCAAAGCGAGGATCCAGACGTCGGTACGCATTTACACTGGAGTTGAGCACAAGACACATTTCTTGGGCGCTGTTCAGGGTGCGATCCACGAAGTCCCAGGCAAGATTCGAGACTCCTGCTTCGCCGTCTACATCGTAGAAGAGATTGGCTCCATGGGCGTCCGATAGGGAAAGATTGGCGTGCATGCCCGTCCCATTCACATTGGTTACCGGCTTGGGCAGGAACGATGCGGTCAGCCCCGTGTTCTGTGCCACCTGGCGACAGAGTAATTTGTACAGCTGCACCTGATCGCAGGCGATCACGGCTTCCGCCTGCGAGTAGTTCATCTCAAACTGGGAGGGCGCTACTTCCGGATGGTCCTTCTCGTTGTTGAAGCCCATTGCACGCTGAGCCTCAGCCGCCGTGTCAATGAACTTACGTAGAAGAGACCCAGGTAGGGAGTTGTAGTAGCCTCCTGTGGAGATGAACTCGAAGTGGCCGGTTTCGTGGTAGTGCTGCTCAGCGTTGAGCCCCTCGAATAAGAAGCCCTCTATCTCGTTGGCCACATTACATGTGATACCTTTCTCAGCATGTAGAACGTCACAGTAGGATTTCAGACGACCGCGGAAGTCCGCAGGATAAGGTGATCCGTCCTGGTCTCTGACCTGCGCGAACACCAGGACCTTCCCAGGCCCAAATATGTCTGCGGGAAGCCAGTAGAACGCCGGCCAATCCAAGTCGAGCCGGAGGTCGGACTCTTGTTGCGCTGCAAAACCTCGAATGGCCGATCCGTCGAACGTCAGGTCATCGGGAGAGCTCAACAGGAATTTCTTGTCGTAGTCCAGCATGTGCAGACAGCCCTCGAGGTCCGTGAAGCATACGGTCACAGCTTTGATCCGCTTCTCATCGACCAAGTATCGGACGCGTTCCTCGCGCACCTCATCTTCGGGGCGTCGATCCAGCCGTTCCTGCCTTGCGGTCAGATTGAGCTCTTCAAGCCTGTCGTATGGTATCTCTAGGAAGTCTCGCAAACCGGGTGTATCCATCTTCCGTCTCTTTCGCTGAAATGACCGCAGTGTTCGTGGAACATAGATTGTTTCGATTTTACCTTAGACATCAGCATATTAAGGTTAATTTTCGCCGAAATTAAGAGAGTGATGTCATTCTAGTGTCGGAATGACACATTGAGATCTCGCTGATGCTGCGCCCGGCTGCGAGTGCGGTGTCCCGACCGATTTCGGGTCGTAGCATGCCGCGGATGCATTTACTTGGTCCAGGCTTAAGGCTTGGCCATGT
>JAAYZX010000020.1 GCA_012514635.1 Actinomycetota bacterium | reverse complement strand
TACGTGGCATAGCTGGTCAGCAGGCTCCCCATGAACGCGCTGATATTGGCCCGCGGCGTTTCGACCAGCAGGTGCGTTGAGGCGTGAATCCCCAGCGCAACAGATAGTTTCCAACCGAGCGGATGGGCATCTGCACCCCATGCGTCCGATCCATCAACTCCCGAACCGCCTGCCGGGTCCACAGCGCAAAGGGCATCTTCAGTTGTTCCGGAGTCTTGTCGATGATCATACGCTTTACCTGCCGCTCCTGTTCCGGAGTCAGCGTACGGCAGGCCCCCTTCGGTCGTCCGCGCCGGCCAAGGCTCAACGCCCGCCCGCCTCCGTGGCGGTAGAGAGACCACCACTTGCGCACCGCCGATTCGGAGACTTCCAGCAGGTCCGCAATCTCACGATGCCGATGCCCTTTCCGTCTCAAGGTGACCGCCCGCCGGCGCAGTTCCAATTGCGCCTGCGAGCCCAGCTTCCGCGCATCTCTTGTTGCCATGAACAGAAGGTAGCATAACTCTGTGTAGAACGCTACTATTTAATAGCCGGATTAATAGATTCCGCGTCGGCGACATCGAGGACGCTCGATTCACCGCCAAGGTCTGCCGGCATTCCGGCGCGCTCCCGCACGGCTCGGCAGCAGGTCACGGGTTCGGGGCTGCGCTCGCATTACTGGCACGTTCGGACTCGCCGATGAGCGGAGCCCGCACTGTAAGAGCGACCAGCGGGAGCGTCTGCCGCCGGAGGCATTCCGCATCGGGGGCCAGGCGCGCAAGGTGCTCCGCAGCTTGCGTGTACTGGCCGGGGCCCGGTAGCGCGTGCGACCAGCGTCGTCATTACCGGCAACGTCGGCGCGGACGAAACGCGTACGCATCAAGTATGACACCTTCGGTGGCGCACTTGATGGCCTTGGGGATCGGGGAACACGCGTTGGCAGTACCGATCACCGTCGCGCGCGGGAACGCATGAACCGTGACGGGTCCCCCGTCACGGTTCATGCTATCGGGGCGAGTGGCGATAACCACGAGCATGCCGGGCGCGTCGCATCATCGAGGAACGTTCGGCATCACCGACCCGGCAGCACTTGGCGTGCTTCCTGGCTCCGCAGGAAGCATGCAAAGTGCGGGGCACGCGGGATGGCGTGGACGAGCGGCCGAAGGCCGCGAGGAATGATATCCCAACTACGGCTCTCGAACATCTTGCAGGGATGACAGATTCCTAAAGAGATTCTCTGTAGGATCGAACTCAACGTTCTGCTCGTTTGGCTCCGGATTGAGGTAGTAAGTAAATGACAGCCTGCCCGAATGATCGAAAGTGAAGTCGCCGTGGATCTTCCCGTACAGAGCGCTCACGATGTTGCCGTCCTCATCCTTCCTCGTTCGCACTCGGAGGAAGTAGTTCCGATCTTCCCGGATATCAGAATGCGACTGCATGTCACGGTCTCTATAGACTCTCATCGTGCGCGTTGGCACATAACCGTCCTTCGGTGCCTGCTTAGGCAGCCGAAGCGCGCTATGCCCTCCCCGGAGTGGGCTGGAGACTGCCAGCAAGCCATCGGACTCATTGGACGTGGATATTGTCAACGAGTAATCATAGGTCTGCACCGGTCCGTATCGAGTGGAAATGGTCCCCTCTGGCTTGGACTCATAGTGGAAAACCAGATCTCCATGTTTACCCCCGCCATGTGGTGCGACCCAGTCTCCTGCTGAGAGGTCGAACCCCACAGGTCCGCCCTCATCGGGAATGGGAATATCTCGCAGCATCTTTGCGTACATTGGGCGAGGGCTACCGATACGCACAAGAGTAACGTCAACCGTCGGATTCCACGGCTCCCATCGACGATCTGCAACGCCCACGAGATTGGTGAACTGCTCTCGATATCCACTGCTCCAGTAGTACCCTTCCTTGTGGGCGGAGATCCCCACGGCTCCGCCATTGCCACTACCCCGCAGAACGCAAAGCCCATTGGTATCAGTCATGCCCGACACTCTGTTTGGACGGCCAGCCCCCCAGCCCCAGCCAGGTTCTATCTTTGTCTTGAAGCTGGCTCGGACCTCGGCATTCGAGATAATGGAACCGACTTCGTCTTCCACTCTCACTGTTACCCGGCCTTCTTGTGCAAGAGCACTCCCGAGGGAGCAGATCGCCAACAGAAGAAATGGCACCATAAAGGTCTTCATTCGAGACTCCCATCATCCACGATCTTATCGAAAGCGCCATGATTGTAGGGATAGGCGATTCGCGTGAGATCACTATGCTTCCACCGATCTGGCCACCCATCTGGATAGGCACCCCGACGGTAGCCGTCCAAGTCCCTGTTGCCTTGTCCTGCCGAACTCCCAAGGGAGTTTCTGCCCGCCGGATTTGAGAGCGCAGGGATTGCGTCGGCGAGAAGCTGACGATACGTTGCCGGTTCCTGTGCAACAGCGCTTCCGTTTGTGCCGTACAGGTCCTCGTCATCAAAATGCCGGAAGAAGGAGTTTGTTTGAAGCGTTGAATCGGGAAGCGCGTTTGCCTCCGCAACCGTCAGATCCTCGTAGTCATCATTGAAGCCCCAGCCAGCTTCCGCATTGCCCTCGATCCAATCGATAGTCGTACCTTTCCTCATTTCCTGCATGACCCAGCTCTGCTCTGGCAGATCGAAGAACGAGGGCATGTTGCTATTGGCATTGGCAAGCACATCTTCTTCAGACGAGTAGTAATTGAAACCGCTTGACATGGAACCAAACTCCCCGCGCCAACTCAGTTCGCCTCTGCCGTCATTCGTAGGAAACAGCTGATGCCATTCGCTCGCCCAGAGGTGAAGGTTTGTGTGGTTCTGCCAGTCAGGATGTCGGATGGCGTCGCGATGACTTACCCCGGCATCATATGCTTCCATGGCCACAGCGGCGTTCAGCATGAAGTAGGCACTGACGCTCAGCCCTTGATCCTTGAGCGCGCTGGATACGACCATGTTTCCCAGACTATGACCGGCAATGTACTTCGTCCCAGGAACGTTGGTGCTGCTGATGATCGAGACCAGATTTGACGCTGTTTCAAAAGCGTGTTCAACGTTGACGTAGTAGTCAGGCGTTACATCTGGAACGAACGGGATCCAGCCTATCTGGCCGTCATTGCCATGCCAAGTCACAGCCGTGAACATAGCCCTCGATCCAGACTGATAGAGGCGTTTGAACATCTCGGAGTTCCAGGCGCGAGCCCCCTCTTCGTGAACGTTGTATCCATGAACAAAGATGAACTGCTTTCCGTTGCAGTAGCTATCCGGGTAGTTGTCCGGCTCTGCCGTGTCGGTGTCCCGGCTTTCACTGCCTCCTGCCACATCCCGGACATTGATCCACCGATACATATCCTCGACAGTCGAAAGCTCGATCGGCAACTCTGCCTCACAGCCTTTGTTGCCGTCTTTCCAGACCTCCAGAACCAGCGGCGCGGTTGTGTCACCGGCTCCCTCCATCATCAGAATGCCCTTGTTCTCGTTGGCCGCAATCTTGTCGAGGAAGTCCGTCGAAAGCGTTACGCCGGAACTGCTGACCTCGATGGTATCGGCCTCGAAAGCGTCTTGGTTGAATGATGGGCCGTATGTACTCCCTTCGGTCGTCAGGTAGTTGCCGGCCTGGCTCTTGGTCAGATCGGTGTAGACGAACCGCAAGGCTTCGTCGGCATGACTGAGTTTGTATTCCGCCCCATCAGTGGTCGGCAGGACATTGAGGGCATCGTGGAGGTCCAGCCAGACAGGAAAGAAGTCCAGCAGGTCACTTCGTCCGTCTACATCGCCGTTACCGTAGTCAGCTGACCCGAAGAGTCCCCCGGACCGTCCGGGCAAGTCGTCGTCGCCGTTCGAGATATCCCCATCATCGTCATCATCATTGTTCCAGAAGTGAAAAGGGTTGGACGCAGTGGCTTGATTCTCGTCCGAAGAGTCGATATCGCGGTCGTGATCCCAGTCGGGAACCATATCGACTCGAATGATGGTAAACCGATTAGAAACCAGGGCCTCGCCGGCCAGCAGGACGCGCAGGAGCAGGTTGCTGGCCGTGCTGCTGGCCGTCACGCCCGTGATTGTCAGCGTGGCCGAGGCCGTCAGTGTCGTGCTGGCCTGGCCCGAGGGCCAGAACCGCGCCTCGCCCTTCCCCTCCAGGCAACTGAGACTGACCGTCACGTTGGTCCCCGGCGAATCCGGGGAGAGCGTCACCGTCACGTCCGTCGTCTGCCCCACTGCCATCACCGTAAAGGG
>JAAYZX010000019.1 GCA_012514635.1 Actinomycetota bacterium | reverse complement strand
ATGGCATCCATGTACACTAACAGTTGTGACGAGTCACGCGAATACTGCGCCGAAGCCTCGGCATCTCCCAGCATCTGCGGGAAACGACCGATGTCGGCGCCTGCGCAGAAGGCCCGCGTCCCGTACCCGGTTATCACGAAGCCCTTGACTGAATCGTCGGCCTCGTATTGCTTTAGCACTGCCAATATCTCGTCGTTAACCTTGTCGGTGAGGGCGTTCATCTGTGCCGGTCGCCGAATGGTGACAACCACCACGTCGTCCAATCTATCCACCAGGGTGTACTGGTTGAATGCCGTCAGCTCATCGAAGCGATCCAGATGGTTGAGGCCGGGGAATCCGGGGCGAGCGGCCTCAAAGTCGCGCAGCACCTCCTCCACGCCGGCGCGCCCCAACTCACGCATGAGCTCCAGCGGGCCTTTCTTGAAACCCAGTGCCAGCGTGCAACCCAGGTTCAAGTCCTCGGGTGTCCCGATCTTGCGGGCTACGATGTCGAGTGACTGGCTGAACAAGATCCCCTGGAAACGCGTGCGCGCCACCTGCCGGACATGGTCCGGGACATCCACCTGCTGATCGCGCTTGGTGGCCACCAACCAACGCAACACGCTGTTCCAGATGTTGGCAGGTTTGTAACATTCGCCCTCGGCCTCTTGCTGCCTGGTGTTGGTCTCCACGATAATCGGGTTGCCGTTCGACATGTCCACCACCCAGAACGGACCGGCCATGACGAACTCCTCCGCCACCTTGTCCAACTGCATGGCGGTACCGATGTCGAGCGTGTATGCGGCCTCGTTGCACCAGTTGTCGAAGATGCGGTCCAGCATGAAGCACACCACGTCGGCGGTCGCCACCGGGGTCTTGCCCGTCACGGCAAAGAGCCAGTTGAGATAATCCACGGTGGCCCGATCCGACTTCTCCCAAGTGATCACCTCCACGCACGGGTTGTACCAAGCGGGAGCGAAGAAGTGGGTCACGGTGGTTCGCTCGGGGTACTTCATGTCGGCAAAGATGACTGCCGCTGGAATGGAACTGGTGTTGGAGGCAATGATGGTCTCGGGAGACACCTGCTCCTCGATCATCCCGAAGATTTTCTTCTTGAGAGGTATGTTCTCTGTAGCCGCTTCGATGATCAGGTCTGCGTCGGAAACGGCGTCGTAGTCGGTGGTGTAGACGATATTGCCGAGAATCTGCTCCACCATTTCCGATTTCAACTTCCCACGCTTGACACCCTTGGCCGCGTAGCCCTCGAAGCGCGACTTGGCAGCATCAAGCGGGTCTTGGAGCACATCCACCAGCGTCAATTTGAGTTCGGGAATGGCCAGCTTCAAATAGTAGCCGATGTCCGGACCGATGGTTCCCGCTCCCACCATCGCCACATGTTGGGGAAGCGTGGTGCGGGGCGGGTCTAGAAGGGGGTTTGCAAACCGAGGATAGAGCGCAGGTGCAGTCATCCAAAACCTCCTGTGTGTAGCACCGTCCGTCGCGTGAGGCCGTCGTACGTCTTCCGGAGTCTTTATATTGTCCGGCGTGATGCCGGCTTAGACAAGTATCTTCGGTAGGAGAGGGAGCCGTTCCACGCGTGGCTCAATGTTCATTCGACACAAGTCGGACCCATTTTCCCCTGTCGCGTCCATATCCTATATACTTCTAATCATTAGAATTCTAATTAGAATGCCATAATTCATGGGTCAAGTCAACTCCCATTCCAAAATTCTGCGGCGAGATAATTCTTCTGGAAGCAACCTATTCCAGTGGATTAGCAAGGTTCGTATACTGTTATTCTAAAGAGGCACTCAACTGCTTCAGTCGTTCCTTGGCGTCACCCAGTAACATGACGGTATTGGGGTTGCGATAGAGGGTGTTGGGCACACCTGAATAGCCGGGCTTATCGTCAAGATTGATCACCACTACATGACGAGCTTCACCGGCAAGTAGGATGGGCATACCGGAGATGGGAGTATCTTCCGTCTCCGCCGCCGCCGGATTGACCACATCGCACGCGCCCACGACCAGAGCCACGTCGGTCTCGGCAAAGAGAGGATTGATGACGCTCATCTCGTGGAGCTTACTGTAGTCCACTTCGGCTTCGGCCAGGAGCACGTGCATGTGCCCCGGCATGCGACCGGCTACGGGGTGCACGGCATAGCGCACATTCTTTCCCATCTCCTCCAACCGGCTCCCTAGGGCCACGACATCGGGGGCGGCGTGAGCCAAAGCCATACCGTAGCCGGGAATGATGATGACAGATTGAGCCTCACGGATGATCTCGGTTGCACAGACAAGCGGATCGACGACCTCGTCCGAACTGAGAGCAGAGTCGGAGGCTGCGCCGGAATCCGCAGCTGCCGCCAAGTCGGCGGTTGCACCCGGAGGCAACGTGGACTCCGCAGGGACCACCGAGGGCGCGTGCTTGAGCTTAATCCCGGTGAACACGCTGAGCAGGTTGCGGTTCATAGCGCGGCACATCACCTGTGTCAGGATGAAGCCCGAAACAGCGACAGTAGCACCACAGGCCACGAGTAGACGGTTACCGATTACCACTCCGCACAGCGCGGCCGCCAGGCCACTCCCCGAATTCAGAAAGGAGATCAGCACAGGCATATCCGCGCCACCAATACGTATGGAAAAGACCACCCCGGCAGCAAGAGAGAATGCGGATAGGCAGAGAAGAAAGATAAGCCAAGCACTGCCACTGCTCACGCCGGCCATGACGGCACTTAAGAAGATACCCACTGCAAGCGCCGTCAGGATGGTGCCGTGTCGCGGCAATACTACCGGCGTCTGTCTGATCCTATTGTCCAGTTTGCCGGCAGCAACCATACTCCCCGAGAAAGTGGCCACTCCTACTGCCAGCCCAAAGAAACCGAAAACCTGAACCGCCGGACTAAGCTGTCCGGCTCCCCGCACCAACTCCACAAAAGAAACTAAGAAAGAAGCCAACCCGCCGGCTCCGTTCTGGATCGCTACCAGCGACGGAATACGGATCATGCTCACACGTTCAGCAACCAGCCAACCCAGGACCGTCCCGACCACGGCCACCGGCACCAGCACTCCAAGACCCGTCAGATGATGGCGACGGACCACCAACGCCAGAGCGAGCCCCAGAGCCAGCGCTGCAATAAGGTTACCGAAACGGCCCTCCCGCGGCGTACGGAACCGGGAGATCCCAAAGATCAGGATCAGAATAATGCCAAATTCGGCGACCAGACCGCCCCAGTTGGTCATTCAGCCCCCTAGGCCAAAACCCAATCCTTCGTCAACCGGCATCTCTGTCTTTGGTCCTAAACATGGCAAGCATACGATTAGTGATCGCAAACCCCCCCACCAGGTTGAAGGCGGCCAACACCACTGCCGCCCCTCCCAGAACCAGGCTGAAGACGTCGCCATCCAACGAGAAGAGCAGGACGGCTCCGATAATCGTGACCCCCGAAATGGCATTGGTCATAGACATGAGCGGTGTGTGCAGTTGTTGCGGAACTCGAGATATGAGCAGATATCCCGCCACAGAGGCCACAACGAACACCAAAACCACCAACACGATGTCCATCATAGGCCCATTGCCTCCAAAGTCCCCACGTGCCGGATCTTGCCGTCTCGAGTAACCAGAGAACGGCTTACGATTTCGTCTGACCAATCCGGCCGGTCGAGTCCTTTCTTGAACAGATTCTTGACATACTCGTACATGTTTTGCGCGTACAACCAAGTCGCGTCCACAGGTACGGAGCCGGGTATATTGATGGAACCGCCAACCAATACATCGTGGACCGTCACTTGCTCGCCCGCTTGAGTGAGTGCGCAATTACCCCCCTGGTCTATGGATACATCCACGATCACCGAGCCGGGTCGCATGGCAGCCACCATCTCGTCGGTGACCAACACCGGCGCCGCCTCACCAGGGACCAGTGCAGACAGGATGACGATGTCCGCCTCGGCCACCAAGGGCACAAGATTTTCCCTTTCTCTCTGGAGCCATTCGGATGGGAGTGATTTAGCATATCCACCCGGTCCTACCGCAAGCTCTTCTGGAACTTCGAATCCGACGATCTCGGCCCCCAAGCTGTCTGCCCCCAAGCGTGCTTCCTCACGGATGTCCACCGCCTTGACGATAGCACCCAACTTCTTAGCCGTGGTGATGGCCTGTAGACCCACCACTCCCACCCCTATGATCAGCGCCTTTGCCGGCATGATAGTCCCGATGGCCGAAGCCACAAACGGGATGAAGCGCGGTAGGACTGCGGCCGCCGACAGAACGGCCTTATACCCGGTTATGGTACTCATAGAGGTAAGCGCATCCATGCCCTGCGCTCTAGAGATACGGGGGATTCCGTCCATAGTGAAGGAGGTGACATCGCGATCCCTGAGCATCTCGACCACCTGATGATTGGCCGGAGCGGCAGGATGCAGGAAGGTGATCAGTGTGGCCCGCGGTCGAATCATCTCGGCCTCATGCCTGCCGGCCTTCTGGTTGAAGATCGGCTGCTTGACTTTGATTACAACATCTGCGCGATCCCAAAGCTCCTTAGGGTCGGAGATTATCTCGGCCCCGGCATCCGCGTACTCCTCGTCCCGGCGGTAGACGCCGGCGCCGGCCGAAGCCTCCACTAGAACGTGAAACCCCATCTCTTTGTACTTACTCACCTCTTCAGGACGCGCCGCCACACGACGCTCCCCACCGAGGATCTCCTTCGCCACAGCAAGAATCATGCTCACGCCTCCCGGTCACGTCGAATGGAGCCAGTGCCAAAATCGAGAAGAACCTCCTCTTTCGATCTCAATGCCTTTCTTCTTCCATTCTATCCCCGTTCTGCACAGCTGAATCCGGACCAAGATCACTAGTTGTGCGCCGTCGGTCTTCCGGACGCCTAGAAGGCGGGCGGCGCCCCCTCTCGGGGGCGCCGCCCGCAACAACCCGCCTGCAATCTTTGTCTGGCTACCACATATCTACACCTTGGCAGCCTCCTTCCCCAATTGGAAGGCCCGCAAGTTGACTTCCAGGATGGCCGGGGCCAGTTCGCGGCGCAGCACGGCGTCCCACTGCTCATCCGTGAACGGCAGCCGCGGGGAGAGCGCGCCCAGCAACACCAGGTTGGTGGCGCGGGCCGTGCCGGCCTGGGTGGCGATGGCCACAGCGTTGATGCCCAACACGTGGGCGTGGGCTTCTGCTATGCGCTCCTCAATACGATCGGGGTACTTGGCCAAACCCGAGGCCACCGTGGAGGGGTTCACCTGCACCGTATTGTAGATGAGAATACCTTCCGGCTTCAGCCAGTTGACGTAGCGCAGAGCCTCCAGAGGTTCGAACGAGAGCAGGATGTCGGCGGTGCCTGCCGTAAACAGCGGCGAGTGGACCTCTCGGCCGAAGCGCAGGTGCGATACCACGCTGCCCCCCCGCTGGGCCATGCCGTGCACCTCGCTCTGCTTGATGTCGAAGCCGGCCTCGAGCGCCATCTGGCTCAGGAGGTAGCTGGCCAGGATCACACCTTGGCCGCCCACGCCGGCGAGAAGCAGGTTGGTAGTGGTGGTGGTAGTAGTGGTGGTCATGCTCACCCCTCCTTTCCGGCCGGGGCGTGGATGGCGTCGAAGCGGCACATCTGAGCGCAAACGCCGCAGCCGATGCAAAGCGAGGCGTCGATGGTCACCAGATCCTTCTCTCTACCGACTTCGGCAGCCGGTATGACTCCCAGCGCCGTGCAGCCCACGCGCAGGCAGCGCATGCAGCCGGTGCAGGCATCGGCCTCTATGACCCAAGGCTCCCATTTGATCTTGTATTCCAGCACGCAGGGCGCTTGAGCGATGATGACCGCCGGCTCATCGGCGTCCAGGGCGGCTTTGATGGAGGTCTCCAACGCCGCCAGATCGTAGGCGTCGACCGTCTGCACGCGCGACACTCCCAGCGCCCGGCACAGAGCCTCCATGTCCACCGCCGGAGCCTCCTTGCCCGATAGCGTGCGACCCATGGCCGGGGTCTCCTGACCACCGGTCATGGCCGTAGTGCGGTTGTCGAGGATGATGACCACGGAGGAGCCGCCGTTCCACACGATGTTTAGCAGGCCGGTCATGCCGGAGTGGAAGAAGGTGGAGTCGCCGATGACGGAGACCTTGCGGTTCTTCTTATCGCGGGCGGTTGCACCCAGGGCCTTCTCGATGCCGTGGGCGGTTCCGATTGAAGCTCCCATACAAATATCCGAGTGCAGAGCGTTGAAAGGAGGCAAAATGCCCAACGTGTAACAACCGATATCCCCCGCTACGAACACCTTCAGACGCGAGAGCACAGTAAATACACCGCGGTGACCGCAGCCCGGGCACAGCGTGGGTGGGCGCATGGGGAGGCCCTGCACGGGGGCGGCGGGCTGAGTAGTGAAGATGGGGTTGGCCCCCGGCACGCCGGCCCGAGCCAGGCCCGTGGCCACCAGGTAGGGATCGAGCTCGCCCCAGCGGGGCAGAAGTTCGGCTCCACCGTCCACCTGCACCCCCATGAGCCGAATCTGCTCCTCCAGGAAAGGATCCAGCTCCTCCACCACGTAGAGGCGCCGCACCTTGGCCCGGAAGTCACGCACCAACTTTTCGGGTAGCGGGTAGCTCATGCCCACTTTCAGGAAACTGGCCCGAGGGAAGGCTTCCCGCGCGAACTGATAGGCGGCGCCGCAGGCCACGATGCCCACCTCGGCATCTGCCATCTCGATGCGATTGAGGTGGCTCTCGTCGGCCCAGGCCCGGATACGAGACATGCGCTCCTCGAGCTCTTGATGGCGCGTACGGGTGAGACCGGGAAGCAGACTGTAGCGAGGTTGGCGAACCAGCGCCGGGGGATCAGTCTTCTCCACACGCCCGCCCAGTTCCACCAGGCCTTTGGAGTGGGAAGTACGGGTGGTGGTGCGCAGCATCACCGGCGTGCCGAAGCGCTCGGAGAGCTCGATGCCGGCGCGCACAAAGTCCTTGCACTCCTGAGAGGTGGCCGGCTCCAACACGGGGAGCTTGGCGTAGGGGCCCAGACGGCGGTTGTCCTGTTCGGTCTGAGAGCTGTAGCGGCCGGGGTCGTCGGCCACCACCACCACGTAACCGGGAGTGCCCACATAGGAGGCGTTGAAGACGGGGTCGGCGGCGACGTTGAGGCCCACCACCTTCATGGCCGATAGACACCGTGCCCCCACCTCGGTGGCACCGATGGCCACTTCCACGGCCACCTTCTCGTTCACGGACCACTCGCTGTAGATATCGGGGTAGGTGGCGACGTTCTCCAGGATCTCTGTGGAGGGGGTCCCGGGATAGGCGGTGGCCACGGTGACTCCGGCCTCCCAGGCACCGCGGGCGATGGCCTCGTTTCCTGACATCACGCTACGCATAGCATCTCCTTGGGTTGCAGCTGAACCTCCGCGCCCCCACGCAGCTGACGCGCCTGCCTCCTCCTCGCCACTCTCCTTTCTTTGCGCAGACATATTGGTACATCACCCACGGCTAAAACGCAATGTAGCGCCACTTACCTTCCCCCCCATTTTTTGGCAGAACTAAGATAGCTACGGTCTACTCGTTCGACCACCAACTCCAGATTTATAATACAGCCTTACCATTGCCCGAGCGACCCATAGCTATCATCGCAGAACACGTGACCTCATGGACTACCTGCACGATCAAAAATCACCTGTTTCAAGAGCGTCAAGCGGTCGACCGATAGATACTATGTATGCTCAGAATGAGAGACGCCGATTTCGGCTTCAAAGGTGGGGATATCGTGCACTCGACCGTTCAACGTGCCATCGACAGCGTCAACAAACTGGTATTGGGCAAAGAACGTGTGGTACGTCTGGCGATGGCCTGCCTGCTGGCGCAAGGGCACCTGCTTCTAGAAGACATACCCGGGATAGGCAAGACTACTCTTGCGCTGACACTCGCCCGAACTTTGGGGCTCGAATTCGGCCGAATACAGTTCACCAGCGACCTCCTCCCTGCCGACATAACCGGAACCTCAGTACTGGATGCGAGAGATAACACTTTTCACTTCCGGTCCGGTCCTATCTTTCACCAACTGATCCTGGCCGATGAGATCAATCGCGCCACCCCCAAAACTCAGAGCGCGCTACTGGAGGCTATGGGCGAAGGGCAGGTATCGGCGGAAGGCGTCACATACCCACTTCCTCAGCCCTTTTTCGTGGTTGCTACACAGAATCCCACCGAGCAATACGGCACCTTCCCTCTACCTGAATCTCAGCTCGATCGCTTTTTCATGTCCTTGCGCATGGACTATCCCGCCCGCGATGCCGAACGGGAGCTGCTCAACCGGCCAGATACGCGTCAACGCATACGCCACATGGAGCCGGTGATGACGGGAGCGCAGCTAATGGAGGCGCAGGCACAGGCCGGCCGGATACGTGCTGCTGAGTCGTTGCTGGACTACGTTCTCGACCTCGCGTGGGCCACGCGGCACTCCGACCGACTGGCTATAGGTGTATCTCCGCGCGGGGCCAAAGCACTGGTGGAGGGCGCAAAGGCCTGGGCATATCTCGAGCATCGCGACTTCTGCATTCCCGAAGATGTACAGACAGTCGCCGTCCCCATTATGCGACATCGGCTGGTGCCCCGAGGCGAGTATCTATCATGGCGCCGTGAGCACATTGCGGAGGCGTTTCTTCGTGAGGTCGCCATCCTATGATCGCTCCTCTGCGATTCACGAGAGTGCGCGTGAAAATCCTACGCGCCGGCTATCTCTACGTGGCGCTCACACTCACTATTGGCGTGGCAGCGGTAAACACCCTCAACAATCTACTCTACCTCATCGTGGCCGGACTACTGGCATTGATGGCGATATCCGGAGCAGTCGCATACCTGGCCCTCCGCAGACTGGACCTGGAGGTGGAGCTGCCTAACGAGTGGTTCGCTAAACGCTCTGCCCTCCTTGTGATACGTATACACAACCGAAGGCGGTATTTGCCCACATTTCTTCTCAGGCTGGACAATAGTTTGCATCACACAACATTGGTAGAGATACCGCCCCGGCACACAACGGAAGCACAGCTTCTGTTCCATCCGGAAACTCGAGGATACGTGGATCTCGGCGTCCTCACCATCACATCGGAGTTCCCGTTTGGCCTCTTCCGACGCGGCGGGATCGTACCGTTGGGGACTAAGGTGCTGGTCTATCCCACGCCGGAAGAGACGGCGAAGCCGGCGGGTGACGCCTCGTCCGATGCATCACCCGCCACCGCAGGCTGCACATCCTATCGCGGATTCGGCGGAGACTACAAGGAAACCCGAACCTACCAGCCCGGTGACCCGCCCGCCCGCATCGATTGGAAGGTATATGGACGCCTGGGGCTGTTGGGCACCAAGGAGTTCGACGAAGAGACCGGCACCCCGTTGGTGCTCACTCTGGACAGCGTTCCCGGTCCCGACACAGAAGCACGGCTACGACAGTTGACCGCCTTGGTGCTCAGGGCTGCAGAGGAATCGCGGCCGGTAGGTCTCCGACTGACCCGCGAAGCGATGGAGCCGGGCATTGGCGCCCAACACCGCGAACGCCTGTTGCGCATGCTGGCCCTCTATCAAGCTTAGGCATTTGGAGAGGCATGTGAAGTCGGAACGCGTCAGCCTGATACTCACATACGCTTTGGCCGTCTTGGGCATAGGCGCCACAATCCTTCACGTGTCCCTCTTCGCCGCCGCCCTACTGGTGATCTTCGCAACAATGGGCCTATGGTCTGACCTACGGAAACAGTATCCGCTCTCCGGCTGGCTATTGAACCTTCTCAGTGTTGCCGGAGTCCTCAGTGCGCTCGCTCTTCCCGGAGCCCACGGCGTGCTGGGGAGGCTTCTCTCCGCCTCTGTAGTGCTCATGGGTGCCAAACTGGCCGCCCCCAAGGCCCCACGGGATAGACTGCAGATTATGCTGCTGAGCCTGCTGTTGTTGGTGGGAGCCGCCATTGTTTCAGCAAGCATGAGCTTCGCACTGTTGTTTGGTCTCTATCTCATCTTGGCCACCGTCAACCTGCTCTGGATGCCGTTCTCTAGGTCGTTGCAAGGAAAACTCGTCCCCCGATATATGCTGCGCAGATTGAGTATCCTCGCCGCAGGCCTGTTGCTCGCCGCCGTACCATTTATGGCGCTTTTCTACTTCGGCCTCCCACGCGCGCCGGCATCGCTCGTCCCCGGACAACTCAAATCGACACAGCTATCCGGCTTCACCGACTCCATCAGTCCCGGAACCACCGCCGACATCGCCACTACAAATGCTCCCGCGCTGCGCGTGGTACTTTCAGAAGGTCAGGGCCCTCTCGACCATACACCCTATTGGCGAGCCCTGGTGTTCCAGGACACCGACGGCACTACCTGGCATGCGGACACTCAGTTACAGAGTCCGGCAACTCCGCTCCACTCCGACAACGACCCTCTCCTCATGCAGGGTCCCCTCATCACGCAGACGGTGTTCCTGGAACCCCTCGTGTCGCCCGCGCTCGTTGCACTTGACCATCCTACACACTTGATCACCAGTACCGAGCAGGCCGACCTGACCCGCCACGCCACTCTGCAGGCAAGACGCGTTCCTCTGCAGCGCGTCCGCTACCAAGTCGTCTCTGAGGACTCTTCCTTCCTTCAAGTCGCCCTGGCAGAAGAGGAACGCATACGCTCGCTCGCACTGCCTCATCGCCTACCGCCGTCCCTTTTGTCTCTGGCACTCTCTCTCACGCAGTCGACACCCGACCCACTGACCAAGGCACAAACCCTCGAATCGCACTTTCATTCCGAAGAATACAAGTATTCGCTGAACCTTGCGGAGCCGGCGCCGGGCGAGACCACCGACCCCTTGGAACGCTTCCTCACGACTAAAACCGGCTACTGCGAGCACTTCGCGTCCGCGATGGCCCTCATGCTGCGCGCAGTCGGCGTACCCTCGCGATTGGTGGGAGGGTACGCAGGTGGCGAATACAACTCTACCGGTCACTACTACCTTGTACGTCAGCGCTCGGCCCATGCGTGGGTAGAAGCTTACATCGCCGATCGTGGCTGGGTACGTTTCGACCCCACACCGCCTGATCAAGGTCCCGTCGCAGAAACCAGCAGCCATGCAGTCACCGGTTTCACGGCCTTCCTCGACACGCTGCGATTGCGCTGGTACACATTTGTCATTGGCTATGACCTCCATCAACAACTGAGCCTCTTCCGCAGTATCGGCTCCTGGGTAGGCATACACCTTGCATGGCGCCCCACGAAGGCGTTCGCGACTTGGGCGGCAGCGGCTTTGGGAGTGATAGCGCTGGGACTGGGAGCCTTTGGCTGGTTGCGCATCCGGCGAAGATACCTGCCGGCGGAATCGCTCTATCGCTCGCTGGAGCGGCGTCTGGCCCGAGCCGGCCTATGCCGCCGGCCGTCTGAGGGTTACCTCCATTTCGCGCAGAGAGCCGGTTCGCACCTAGTCGCGGAACGCACCGCCATCTACACCGTGGTTCACGCTTATGTAGCCTACCGCTACGGTAATCGTACTTTCGACGCCGCTGAGCTGCGCGATCTTCGACAAATGGTTCGCTCAGTGCCACGAATCAGACTCCCACGCCAAAGCGACTAGCCCGAGCGGCGCCACAATGGTGGCCCCAGCATCTATGAATCGCCCACCCTCCGCCACCTACCGAGGCCTGTGATGCACCACCAGCAACTCTCCCGGACCGTGTCTGATCCGCGCCCGCGTGCCGGTAAACTCGTTACTTATCCCACGAGTAGAACCCTGCTGCAGGTCCTCTTCCCGTAGTACATATCGGAGACCCTCTGTGGTTATATCTTCCACCAGTGGAGTCAGAGGGATCAAGGAAAGGAGGTCACCCGGAGCTCCCTGCGCCACGGCATCGCCACGGGCCAGGAACACCTCGTGCAGGCCGTCGACCAAACGCACGCGACATCCCACAAGCCACGGTGCGCTCAGAAGCACCACCGTCCCCAAAAGATGATCGAGGCGAGGACCGCCCAACGCCGCCAACACAACAATGTCGTCCGCGCCCTGTTCCACCGCAACTTTAAGCGCAAACTCCAGATCCGTCTCATTCTTGGTTGTAGCAAGCAGGCGCACATCGGCACCCCGTTGCTCGAGAGTTGCCCGAGCTTCCGGAGAGATGGAGTCCATGTCTCCCACCAAAATCAGAGGGACAGGGCCCACCCTCAGCAGGTCCAGCAGTTCCAGGCGATCTCCACCGCCATCGGCGACCACCACCAGCTCCACGTCCTCCAGTGGGCCCATGAAAGGCGGCAGCCCTTTTGGCTCCGACAAGTCGGAGCCTGCTATAACAACCGTGCGCACTGTCAGCCTCCATGCATATCAGACGGGCCGGACGCAGCACCCAGAGAGAAAAAGCGCCACCTTACGGTAGCGCCTGCTCCAAACCTTTAACTCGTTGCTTCCCTTTGCTGGTATTGCCCGGATCAGGTTCGCAGGATCTGTGCGCATAAGCCACACTCTCAGCGCCGTGCGGTCCTCTAACAACACATTTTCATTTTACGCCTTCTCGCCAAACGCCACCAGGTTCTGCTTCGCCCTAGGGGACGGGCAGGCACTACGTCATCGTCCCGCCTCCCCCTACTCGGCTGGCCTCCAACCCAAGAAACGCTCCACCAGTTGCCCCCGCCATGCTCCTCGTAGTGCCAGCGCCCACAACACCGCCGCCGCCGCCAGTGCCGGCCAACCGTACCAGGGAAAAAGTGTTATGTCCCAAATGAGCCGACCGAACGGGATGGCGACAACCACGCCGAACAGAACCAGTAAACCTACAGCCAAGAAGGTCGGTCGCCAATCACCGCGCAATTCGCTTCCCCCCGTCCAGAAGCGGGTGGGAGGAACGGTCAGCGGAAGCAGAATCACACTACAAAAAATAGCGAATACCGTAGTTGCGCTGGTGGCAATGGGCAGTGCAGCTTGAACCGCCTCTACAGAGGAAACTCCGGGATGAGTCCCTACATAAGCGTCCACCGCAGGATAAAGGTAGCCGAGATATACTCCTAATCCCATCAGACTCATCAATACACCGGCCGGTGCAGCGAACATGAATATGCTGCGCATCAGGCCGGACCCGTGCCGTAAGCCGCTCGGCGCCCAGTAAGCCAGCGCCACCGCCGGCACCCCAGCCGCAAAGAAAGACAGCAGCGACGCCTGTCGCGGGAAAAACGGGAAACCGCCCACCAGCATCACGGAAGCTACAAGCAAAGCCTTAGACACAATCCTGACCATGAAGATACGCAGGATGTCCACCATCCCGTTGACGATGCGCTGCCCTTCGCGGAACGCGAAGGGCAGCGCCCCGAACGAGTCCTGCGTGAGGATCATATCAGCGACGCTCCGCGCCGCCTGTGTCCCACTCTGCATAGCGATGGCAACATTGGCTTTCTTTAGAGAGATCACATCGTTGACCCCGTCGCCTATCATGGCGACGTAGTGCCCGCGCTCCCGCAGCGCCTCGACCAACTGCTCTTTCTGTTGTGGAGTGACCCGCCCAAAAACCGTTGCCTCCTCGGCCAACTCCCCCAACTGCGCCTTACTCAATCCCTCCAAATCCGCACCCGAAAGAGCCGTAATCTCGTCCTCAAAACCGGCCTGCTTAGCAAGCGCCGCTACCGTCTGAGGGTTATCTCCGGAGATCACTTTGACCTGCACCCCGGCCCGCCTGAAGCCGTCCAGCGTCTCCTGCACTTTGGGACGCAGTTCATCGCTCATACATATCAGCGCCAGTGGCGCCAAATCGGGAGGAAGAGTCACGCTGTCGGAGCCGTCGTGCAGAGAGACCGCCCCCCGTCGTCCCGCAAGAAGCAGGACACGCAGCCCTCGAGACGTCCACCTCTTGACCATTTCTTCATGGGAGACAAGATCACGGTCATCTCCCAACAGAGCCCGCACCGCCTCCGGAGCGCCGAACACGTACACGCCCGCATCCGGCCCATCGTTGAAAGCCACAGCGCTCCATTTCAGTGCCGACGAGAACAGCACCTCGTCCGTAAGTGACCGGTTTGTACCTGTGAATGCGCGTTCCAGAGCCTCAGTGGTCCGATTCGGGCCGCCTGTTGTGGCAGCGTAGTCACCTAGGAGACGTTCCACGGTATTGCTATCGCCATTGAGGGCCACCACCTCGCTCACGGTAATGTTATTGGTGGTGAGGGTACCGGTCTTGTCTGTGCACAGAACATCAACGTGACTGAGGGACTCCACCGAGTTGGCCTGCTGGATGAGAGCACCCTTGCCCGCCATCCTCAGAGCCCCCAAAGCATAGGCCACGGCGATGGAGAGGATGAGGCCGTTTGGCACCATGGCCACTATGACCGTCGACATGCGCACTGTTTCAACAAATGGGATGCTGTCGACCAATGACTTGACCACCACAAGTATTTCGAAATACACCACGAGCAACAACAACGCCCGCACGATGGTGTTCACTTTCTTCTGCAGTGGGGTGAGAACCCGCCGGAAGGCCTGCGCTCCAGTGGTCAGCTGGTTGGCGAAACTATCCATACCTACTTTCTCGGCGATGTAGTGCCCGCCCCCGCCGGCCACAAAGCTTCCCGAATACAACTGGTCGCCGGCTTCTCTGCGGACGACATCGGACTCACCGGTAAGAAGAGACTCGTCCATCTCCATGCGTCCCGGACCTACCATACTGCCATCAACCACGATCTGGTCGCCCGCCTCCACCCGCAACAGGTCTCCCAGCACAATCTCGCTGGGATCCACCTCTCTTGTCGCACCCTCCCGAATCACGATGGCTTTAGGGCGCGTGAGGATTGCAATGCGGTCGAGCGTCCGCTTGGCTCTGATTTCCTGCACCAGCGAGACAACGGTATTGGCCACCACGACTCCCACGGCAATCACAGCGTCCAAATAACGGCCCAGTGCCAAGAGGATGACGCCAAGCATGAAGAGGATGTTGTTGATGGTATTGAAGACGTTCTCGCGAACGATCTGTCCGTACGATCGGCCGATCTTGAGCGGAACTACATTTCCCCGGCCGGCCGCCCTGCGGGCGGCGGCTTCCGCTTCCGTCAGACCCGTGAGAGCCGTGTCAGAACCTGCGTCCTGTGGACGGACACTCATCGCAGCCCCGGCCCCCCAGGACCGATTACCCCTCCCAAGAACCCGGCAACCACGACGGTGATGTGGTGAAACTACTCGACATTATCCATGAACAGGCGGTCGGCATCGCACGCGATGCCGACCGCAGTCCCAGACGAACCCACCTTCTCCTATTCGTCCGTTTTTCTGGTCAGTACCTCGGATTCACCATCGCTGGTGATCGTCAACGAGTCGCCTTCCAGCTTGTAATCGGCGGCGTTGACCTCGCCACTTTCCGGGTCTGTCGCCAACAGCTGCCCATCCTTGAGCTCGTAAGTGCCCTCCATTTCCTCACCGAAGAACCTGATGAGCATCACTCCGCCGGTCTTGAACTCGAACTCCATCTCCATGCCTTCTTGCGACACCGTCCACACGCCCAAGATGGCCTCTTCGTCTCCCACTTCCTTGGAATCGCCGCATGCCCCCAACGCCAGCGGCAATACAATCAGCATACATACGAGAACGATCATCGCAGGCCAAGGCTTCCTCATGTAGAACTCCTTCTGTTTGGTTGATGGCAACCCGATAGTACCAAGCAGCCCCGGGCAAGGCCAGACACCAGCCACCCCGAAACAACCGCCTAGACGATGCCACAGGACCCCATAGTCCGTAACTACGTAGCGCCTTCAGTATCGGCGATCATGGCGTCCAGCTCTGCCTTTAGCGCGGGTGGCAGTCCCACGATATCCAAGGAGAGGAATCCCCGTATGATGAGACCGGTTGCCTCGTCTTCGGTAAGGCCGCGCGCCATGAGGTACTCGATCTCATCCCGAGCGATTTTGCCCACGGCCGCCTCGTGCGTCATCTCCACATCGCTCCGACGCCCTTCCAGTTCGGGGATGGCGTGGATGACACCCTCATCCGACAGAAGCAGGCCCTTGCACTCCAAATGCGCCTTGACACGATCGGCGGCCCCTATGATGTGCCCCCGGGCAATAACCCTACCTCCGGTGGACACGGCCCGCGAAATGATGTCACCTCTGCACTCCTCGGCTTCCATGACGATACGCGAGCCGGTATCGAATAGAGAGCCGGGCCGGGCCAGCAACACGGAGTTGAAAGTGGCCACCGCGCCACGCCCGCGCAGAGTGGCGGTAGGGTAGGATTGCATGTCCTCCGCCGCAACGAGGCACACGTAGTTGGAGATGAAGGTGCCCCCTTCTTCCACAACAATGCCCGTTCGCGGTCGAACCGCCATCTCTTCAGGCCAATTGTGGATCATAGTGAACGAGATGGTGGCACCCTTCTTCACGTAGAACTCGGAGGCTCCCACATGGAGACCCGATCGTACATGAGCCGCCGTGGCACAGCCGGTGATGAGGTGCAAATGCGAACCCTCTTCAGCGATCACCACGTTGTGGACGCCCTGCGCCAGCTTGTCTTCACTGAGATACATGCAGGCCTGGAGTGGATAGTCCACTATCGCATCAGGTTCCACACGAATGAAATAACCACTGTCTATATGTTGGTCGGCGCGTACCGTGTACGCGTCCTTGGTGGGGGATAACGCGCGCCACCAGTACTCATCGAGACCATTGTACTTGGTGAGCGCACGGCCCATGGGCAAGAACTCCACCCCGGGAGTGTTGACATGACATTGAAGAACGGAATGGTCCATCTGGAAGAAACTGCCCGATCTTCCCTCCTCCCGCGGATCTATCCCGGAGCGCAACATGACTTCGATATCTTCCTGGGACAGCTGCGTCAGACGATCTACCGGCTCGTGTTCGGGCGCCTCGTCCTTAAACCGGGTCAGATCCAGGTCTGCCGGGGACGACTCTGGTTCTTTGGTTGGTCTAGCCGTCGAGCTCATGGATCACCCCCACCCGGAAGCAGCGGTAGCACTCATCGAAACCGCTCCGTCGGATCTCGCGCAACATCTCTCGTGGGTTGCCCTGGCATGCCAGGCGCCCGTACATCAACGTGTGGGCTGTATCTGCATCCACATACTCAAGGATATGGCCCGTATGCGTGATTACCAGCCCGGACTTGCGACGCCGATGATGAGCCTGCATCATGGTCTCGCCTGTTTTCCGCTCCACGCGGCGCCCTAGGAGTTCGTTGATGGCGTTTCCGATGACTGCGATATTCTGCAGGTCAACCCCCGACTCTGGTTCATCGAGAAACAACATGTCCGGATTCTGGAGAAGCAACTGCAGCAGCTCCGCCCGCTTAATCT
>JAAYZX010000002.1 GCA_012514635.1 Actinomycetota bacterium | reverse complement strand
TGGTGGCGCTCACGATTGGGCTCAATCTGATCCTGTCACTCACCAAGAGCGCGCTCGCGCGCTGGGCCGCCTACTGCGACACCACCTCATGGACCTCGATGCACAAGGTCTTTACCGACAAGCTGCTATCGATGGACTATATCGACATCGAGAACCCCGACACGCAGCAGAAATTCTCCGAGATTCGCCAGCATCAGAACGGTATGGGGTTCGGGCTACGCCGACTCCTGATCGCGTACGACCGGATCATCGCCGGCCTGGTACAGATCGCCCTATCCGTATCGCTGGCCATGAGCCTCTTCACGCTGAGGGTTCCGCCGGCATCCCCTTTATCGTACCTCGACTCTCCCCTTGCCATGATGCTCTTTGCCATCGCGCTGCTGTGCTCCATTGTGGTCGCGCCGTATCTTTCCATGGTCGGCGGCAAGATTTGGGGCCGGGCGTCGCACGACAACAACGTGGCCAACCGCCTGTTCCACTTTTACTTTTACCAGTTGACCCGCGATGCCCATCGCGCCAAGGACATCCGGATCTATGGTCAACAACCGCTCATCGAGAGAGGCGCCTCATGGGGCAACCAGATCGGACACTGGCTCGAGTATGCGCGTTACGATGCCAGGTTCAGCGCGGCCAGCACGGCCGTGTCCTACCTATCGAACGGGATGGTCTATCTGTACGTCGCGCTCAAGGCGCTCGCGGGGGCATTCGGCGTGGGCGGTATCGTCCAGTACGTGGGCGCGATCACCCAGTTCGGTAGCGGGTTTGCCACGACCTTGACCAATGTCGGGATGCTCGTGAACAACAACGTGTTCCTGGACAAGGCATTCGCGTTCCTCGACACGCCCAACCTCATGCAACAGGGCGCGCTGCACGTGGATCGACGTCGCGGCGCCACCTATACCATCGAGTTCCGCAATGTATCGTTCCGGTACCCTGGGACGGATACCTATGCGCTCAAGAACCTCAACCTGACGCTCGATACCGGCCGGCGCATGGCCGTGGTGGGCATGAACGGTAGCGGCAAAACCACGATGATCAAGCTGCTCTGCCGCCTGTACGATCCCACGGAGGGGACGATCACGCTGAACGGGATCGATATCAGGCAGTATGACTATGACGCTTACCTGGCGCTCTTTAGTATCGTGTTTCAGGATTTTCGCCTGTTGCCCCTCACGCTCGGGCAGAACGTCGCGGCGAGCGCGGAGGTTGACGTTGACCGCGCCCGGCGGGTGCTGTGGCAGTCCGGCTTGGGGCCACGCCTCGAGAACATGCCTCGGGGACTCGAGACCCCGTTGTACAGGGAGATGGAAGATGATGGCATCGAGGTCTCGGGGGGCGAAGCCCAAAAAACCGCACTGGCACGCGCCCTATACCGAGATGCGCCGTTCGTCGTGCTGGATGAGCCCACCGCCGCGCTCGATCCGATTGCCGAGTACGAAATCTACTCCCGGTTCGACGAGATCGTAGGCGACAAGACCGCCGTCTACATCTCGCACCGGCTGTCGTCCTGCCGCTTTTGCGATGACATCGCCGTGTTTCACGAGGGAGAGCTGGTTCAGCGTGGAAGCCACGAGGCGCTGCTGACCGACGAACGGGGCAAGTACTATGAGCTATGGAACGCCCAGGCGCAATACTATGCCACGGAGACGGCCTAGCGCCGAGCGTTCGCCGCTCGCGTGCCGCACCGATCGTGCTCATTCTTGCTTGCGCCAGAACGTCATGGCATCGGCCTTGTCCAAGACGTTGTACTCGATGATCCGTTCAAGCAAGGCCTAGTCCACCGGCGTGTCCCACCGGCTGCGATCCGTTCCCTGGTGCGGCGTAGCAGGATTGCGCGATCTCGGAGAGGTGATCGATCGCGGCCCGCTTGGCATGGCCGCGAATGTGGCGAGAGGTTGCCTACGTCGCCAGAATCTCTCTGATATACATCCCGAGGTTAGGCGGTAGCCTATCGGCGACCGCAAGCGGTGTCAGCTTGCGGACCAGGTACTCTTCGAACGCGTTCAGCCTGCCCCGTTCATCTCCGCGAAGGTAGTATGAGGGGTCGATATCCGGATAGCTCCTGTCGTGCCGGAGAATGAGCTCCCTGCACTCCACGATCGAGGGGCGGATGGCATGGTGCAGAAACTCGTGCACCACGGACTCTTTCCGGAACGCGCCGGCGCAGTAGAACAACCGATTCCCGGCAATGTGGTAGTCGGCAGAATACGCGCATTTGATCGCGGTAAGGACAACCGACACCTGTCTTACGCGTGAGGCGTGGTATTTCGCACAGGTGTCCAGGATATTGGCGAGCTCAGACAAGTCGTTTTCCAAGAGTCGCCTCTGTTGCGCGATCCACTCCTCTTCCCAGCGCAGGTAGGACCGGAATGCCTCATCGGCCATGATGCTGCCCAGCGCCGCGGGAAACCCCCTCATCCAACACCAGAACTCGTCGTTTCGTTCCGCATCGGAGATGTTGCTCGCCGACATGACATGTCGGCGAAACGCGTCCACGTCTCTGAACTGCGCATTCGCACCGTCGAGGAAAAAGGTCGCCGCCTCCAAGAGCGCAGCGCGAGGCCAATAGGGATACGTGTCACAACCGTCGCGCCTGACCTTGGAAAAGAAGGGCTCTACAGAGGGATAACCCCCAGTATGGAACGATTCTATCGCCCGCACAAGGGCAGCATCCTTGCCAACGGCATAGTAGCCGTATCCACACTGCAATAGGGCGAAATAGATGGCCGATAATTCGGGTATACGAGTCACTGAGATACGGGCATCCACGACCATGCTCGCCTTCTCCGACTGAACGCCGCCCTCTGCTTACACAACACCATTCCTGTAAGGCCCTATACTGCCATCGCTATGCCGCTGTTGGATATGGGAGCGACACTCTGCCAGTCAAGGCCCGTAAGGCTTGCACTCCTGTCGTCGACGCCACGCACTCCAGATGCCCCGAGTTGCGTCGATGGGGGTGTCGGCCGTCCTCCGAGACATGTCTACCGTTTTGCCCGTTCACGGCAATATCGCCCCAAATCCGGTCCATCATGGGGAACATGCGGACGCACTGGGATCCCTATG
>JAAYZX010000018.1 GCA_012514635.1 Actinomycetota bacterium | reverse complement strand
TTGCTCTTGCTGCTGATGGCCATGATGCTTCCTTTCTCTGCTTACGTGCTTCTCTTCTCCCGCTTTCGCGGGCCATTACCGTGTTGGAACGTGCTTAGCCGTGGAGGCCGCCCTCCATGGTGTAGCTCCAGGGCTTCTCCTGGAAGGAGAACTGGCTGCCGCCGTCCGCCTCTATCAACTGGCCATACATGTAGTTAGAGATGTCGGTGCACATGGCCACGACCACTAGCGCCACCTCATCCGGTGTGGTGGCGATGGGAGTACCCAGGCCGTAGGTCTTGACGTCGTCGTCCCACTCCGCGCCGTACAGGGCGGAGGATTGGAGGTTGTTCATCATGGCGCCGGGGGTGAGCATGCCGCCGGGGGCAGCGCAGTTGACGTTGATGCCGTACTGCTTGAGCTCCTTGGCCATGCCCTTTGTCATGCCCAATACGCCTGCCTTGGCCGCGTTGTAGTTGGTCATCATGGCGATCTTAGTCATATCGTCGCCGCGGTGGGCAACGGAGGCGATGGTGACGACTTTGCCGCCCTTGCCGCCGCGGATCATGCTGCGTGCGGCAGCCTGCACCGTGAAGTACTGTCCCTTCAGATCGGTGTCGATGACGTCGTCCCACTCCTCTTCCTTCATATCCACGAAGGCGCGGGCGCCCCAGGTGGCTGCCGCGGGTACGACGATGTCCACAGTGCCGTAGGTCTTCTCCGCGAACCCGGTAAGGGCGTAGCAATCATCCACCTTGCGCACGTCGGTCTTGAGATAGCTGACATGGTAGCCCTTGTCTTTAAGGGTCTCCTCAGCCAGCGTGCCCCATTCCTCGGTGCGACTGCCGAACACCACCTGGGCCCCGCACTCGGCCAGGCGGTTGATGACGGAGAGGGCCAGGCCCACGGTCCCGGTGACCACGGCCACCTTGCCGCGCAGATCAAACACGTCCCCAATGGGCTTGACGTCCTCCAGTGTGTCGGCGGACATGTAAAACAGAATCTCTTTATCCACCTTCTGCTCTTTTCTCCACATTTGGGCGATAACAGGGTTGGCGATTCGCTGACGTGCGGCCCTCAAATGATGGGCAAGCTGTGATTGACATTATGCCAAGCGGAAGGTCCGAGGGCAATCGCGCAGATTGTGCAATTCTGATACACAATTCTATGTACGCGCGAAGTAGCGGCAGAAGGGGGAGTTCAGCTTTCCTGACGATATAGACGCGCCAGCAGGTCCCGCTGACTGGAAACCTCAAGCTTCTTATAGATGTTAGCGATGTGTCTGTAGGTTGTGGACGAGGTGATGTGCAGAATGTGGCCGATGTTGGCGGGAGAGAGGCCGCGACACAGCAGGTCGACGATCTCGATCTCCCTATCGGTCAGGCGCGCGGTCTCCAGGGTGGCGCGCCGGATGGCGTTTGCGCCAAACCCCTGGTAAAAGAAATTCTTGTGCAGATCGTTGAGCAGCGGGATGAGCAGCCTCAGGCTGGTGAGTTCATCGTCGCTGAAGCTCTGTTTCCTCACCCGGTCCAGGGCAATCATAGTCCTGTAGCAACCGTTCATGTCGAAGAGGGCAAAACCGCAGGAGTATTTGAGGCCGCGAGGACGGATGTAGTTGAGGATGAACTCGTCTGACGGCGCGCTGTCCCAGTCGATCACGTTGGGGGCGACGGCGAACCTCTGATCGCTTTGATCTGCATAACAGCTGTATCTCTGGCTGCCCGCATCGACGTAGTAGCCCAGATAGGCGGAACTCCAGCTCTCACTGATGTTGATGAGATGCTGGCCGCAGATCTTGCCGTTTCCGTCGAAGAAATAGGCCATGGCCTGGTCATACGGGCATAGAGCCCCCAGATTGTTGAACATCTCAACGACGAGACTCCTGGGATTCTGAGCCTTTCCGCACGCCGCGATGAAATCGTAGATGTCCTTCCAGCGGGGATCGTTTCTGGCAATGGCAATCAGCTCCATTGTCTTCCCTCCCGTGTAGAGGCGGTGTGCTCGCACCACGGATGCGGCATTTCGATCACCAAATCCCTGCCGCGCCATCTACTCTCGCTCTTCATGTGTGCAAATCGCTGACGAGTCAACGGGGTTGTTCACGCATTCTATTATCTGTTGCATCGAAAAGCAAAAGACCGATTAGAAAACCTCACGACCTGCTCCCGACCTGCCGGCAGCCTAGCGGTAGTATATGGACAGAATGAGCCAGCGCCGAGGCCGGGCGGATGGTGTCTGAGGCGTTCGT
>JAAYZX010000017.1 GCA_012514635.1 Actinomycetota bacterium | reverse complement strand
TTGGGCGAACCGGCGCACTTCTTCGCGCCTGCCGAGTTGTGCCGTTTCATGGCGCTCCAGGGAGTCTCGGGACGGTGCTTCAAGCTCAACTCCACCATCTACCTATTCGTGGGCGAGGTCTAGGGGGTCGGGGGGAGGAGGGCGAGAGAAGCGAGGCGGCTCTCCCTTCTGGCGGAGTGCAGCCTTCACTTCCGTTTGGAGACTCACGAAGTCGGGCATAAGCGAAAAATCATCCAAGTCCTCAGAGGGAGGGACTTATGTCGACTGTCCCCGACACTCCAGAGAACATGCAACGCTGTATTTGTGCCGACTGCCCGAGCTATCCAGGGGAGGGTGGATTCTATTGCGCCAAGGGCAAGAGCGCGTTGCCCGTGACTGAAGTGGGCTGCACCTGCGGAGACTGCGCCGTCTTCAAGGATTACGGTCTACAGGACGGCTACTACTGCGTGGCCGGAGCAGCGGGCGAGGGAGCGAAATAACCACAACCCCGAGCGCGGATCGGGTGCTTGTGCCCGATCCGTGCTCGGCACATGTTGCACTCGGCGTCATTTGCCCAACAACCTCTTGTTCCCGATCCCGGCTTCGTACCGCGTCTGCTCCGTCACGCCCGCTAACCTTTCTTTGGTGGGATCAGCGAAGATGAGACGCGGTGTGGTGACCGTGCGTGGGCCACAGAGCTTTCGACGGAACGTCTGGAGTCGGGTCTGCGTCTGTATCGGTACTGGAGCGTCAGGGGAACTGGAGTGCCGGGGGATATCGCCGGTCGGAGGAGGTCGTTGCTATGAGCCGTCCGCGTCTATCCATCATGACGGTGTGTGTCTGTTTGATGCTCATGGCTTCGGCTGTGGTCGCCGTAGGTTGCGGCACGTCCGCAGTGGAATCGTCCTCGACCTCCGCCCCAAAGGCCGCGGGCCGTCCTCAGCCGGTCGAGTTGCACTCCAACGTGGCCCGGGCGTCGGCGGCAGAGGCTTCCGCCGAGGAGATGGCGATCCTCGTGGCCGATTCGCAGGCCTTCGCTCTCGACCTGCTCACGCGCCTCTCGCACGAGGGTAGCAACCTGGTCTTTTCACCCTGGGGGCTCCTGACGGCGCTGAGCATGACCCACGACGGGGCGCGGGGCGTCACCCAGCAGGAGATCGCCGCGGCGCTGCACCTGTCGTTGCCCTCGGAGCGGGTGCCGGTGGCGGTGAACACCATCGATCTCACCCTCAACTCCACGTCGATGGATGATGCTTCGACTTCGGCCGACGGCGACTCTCCCGAGTTCCACTCGGCCACCGCCTTCTGGGCTCAGACCGGCGAACCCTTCCATCAGGAGTACCTGGATCTGCTGGCCCGCTATTACGGCTCCGGTATCACCACCCTGGACTTCAACGGCGACCGTGAGGGCGCCGGTCGGGTGGTGGCGGAGTGGCTGGCCCAAGAGATCGGACGCGAGTTCTCAAGCGGTTGGGCGCCCCCCGTCTCCCAAGTCTGGCCGCTGCTCTGCGTGCTGACCTCTGCCGTTCGCCTGGACGCCCTCTGGGAGCACCAGTTCGACCCCGCCATGACCCGACCCCGTCCCTTCACCCTGGACGACGGCACCGAGATCACCGTGGACACCATGAGCGTCAGCTCGGACTTCCTCGTGGCCGAGGGTGAGGACTACCAGGCCGTGGAGCTGCCCTACGCCGGCAATGCGCTCACCTTCCTGGCGATCCTGCCGACGGACCCTCCGGCGGCTACCCCGTCTGCCGGTGGCAACCTCACGGTCTTTGAGGAAGGCCTCACACCGACGAAGTTGGCGGCCATCATTGACGGCTTGGCCGGCGAGGGCCTGACCACCGTCAGTCTCCCCAAGTTCGACTTCCAGCGCAATCTGGACCTTGAGCCCACCCTCACCGCCATGGGGATGGCCACCGCCTTCAAGCAGGGCGATTTCAGCGGCATGACGCCCACCGTTAGCTGGTCCATCGACGGTGTGGCCCAGCAGGCCTACATTGAGGTCACGGAGCAGGGGACCAAAGCGGGGGCGGCCACCGAGGTGACGATCGCGGCGGGCATCGGCGGTAGCCTCGAGCTCAACCGGCCGTTCCTCTTCCTCATCCGCCACGTCCCCAGCGGGGCGCTGCTGTTTGTGGGGGAGGTCAGGGACCCACGCAGCGCCGGGCAGCAGTAGGAGCGGGGGCCGGCGCGGGAAAACACGCGGAAATCCGGCTACAGCAATGTCGACTTTCGCTTGGGTGAGATCGAGCATCTACCCATCGGCGACAACACGGCCGACGTCATCATTTCCAACTGCGTGATCAATCTCTCACCGGAGAAGGCTCAGGTCTACCGCGAGACTTTTCAGGTTCTGAAGCCGGGCGGTCGTCTCGCCGTTCTAGAGGATGGCGCCTGCCTTGTTCTCAAACATCGTTCACTCCTCGGGTTAGTCGCACCAAGGATCGTGCTTCTGAGCTATGAGGTCGAGGGCTTTCATTGCCTGGCGTCAGGCGGTTTCTTCCAGCGCCGGTTTGGGGTCTGGTCCGCAGCGGAGAAGGGTTTTGTCGTCGGCCGGTGCGGCGTTGGTGAGCGCCAACGGTTTTTCCTCGAGGAAAAACAGGGCCACTCCTGCCAAAATCATTAGTGGCACGATGAAGAAGAAGACCGGGGTGAGGGCTTCATTGTAAGAGGACACCACAACGCTTCTTACCGTGTCCGGCAAATTATGGACCATTCCCGGCGTGAGAGAAGTGGGGTCCAACGAAGGTGAAGCCTCGGGATGGGCTGTCAGTCGTCCTCTCAATAGCGTCATGAGGCGTGTGGTATACATCGTGCCCACCACGGAGGATCCCAGGGCGCCGCCGATTTGACGGAAGAAAGTGTTGGCCGCTGTAGCGGTGCCGACTTCGGTGATGGGAAACGTGTTCTGGGCTATAAGCACGATGATTTGAAATCCCAGGCCATTGCCGACCCCCAGTATGAACAGGTAGGCTCCGATTCTCCAGATAGAGGAATCGGGCTTGAGAGTAGAAAGGAGGAAGAGCCCCAGCGCGATGCCGAAGCAGGTGGCGATGGGCATCCACTTGTATCTGCCCGTCCTGCTGGCCAGCGCTCCCGTACTGAGTGAGGCGATGGTTATGCCGGCGGACATAGGCATCATCAGCAGGCCTGCTCCCGTAGCGCTCAGGCCGGTGACCATCTGTATGTAACTGGGCATGTAGGCAACGATCCCGAACATAGCTACGGCGGCACAGAGCCCGCCGAAGGTGGCCAGGTTGAAATTGCGCCTGCGAAACAGGTGCAGTGGCATGATGGGCTCGGCGGCCCTTTTTTCGGCGAACACGAACCCTGCGCCTCCCATCAGGGCTGCGGCGATTAGTCCCAGAATCACAGGCGAGCCCCACGCGAACTCCCGCCCGCCCCAGGAACTCAGGAAGACTATGGCGGCTACGGCCACGGACATGGTAGCGATGCCGAGCACGTCCGCCCGCGGTCGTTTGGGTCTCTGTGCAGGCATCTTCAAGAAGGCGACAGCAGCGGCTATGGCGAGTGCTCCTAAAGGTAGGTTGAACCAGAATACCCAGCGCCAGCCCACCGTGTCGGTAAACCATCCGCCCAGCAGGGGAGACACCACCGACGAGAAGCCCCAGACCATCCCGATTACGCCCATGTATTTCCCCCGCCGGCGTGCGGGAACCATATCTGCGATGATGGCCTGCGATAAAATCATGAGCCCGCCCCCCCCAAGGCCCTGAACGGCACGTGCCGTGATGAGACCGGCCATACTGTCGGAAATCCCCCCGATGATGGACCCACCCAGGAAAAGTGCTAGGGCGCACAGAAATAGGACCTTGTGGCCGATGAGGTCGCCGAGCCTCCCGTAGATGGGCATCATGATGGTGGCCGCCAAGATGTAGGCGGTGGTCACCCAGAGCATCTGGTCCACACCGCCCAGTTCCCCCACGATAGTGGGAAGCGCAGTACCGAAGATCATCTGATCGAGGGCCGACAGTAACATAGCGATGAGGAGCCCGGCGAATGCAAGACTCACATCACGCTTGTTCATGAAGGCAGATTTAGGGCCGGTATGCGGTCCGCGGTTCGGTCCGCCGGACGGCGCCGTATTTGAGAGGGTCAAACTATCACTTCCAGGATTTCCTGCTTCTATAGGTGAGGCGCAGACAGGTGACCGGTGTGCCGGGGAATGGTGTGCCCGGTCGATCCACGCCCGTCTTTTCGCACCTGTAAGTCTACTCTATTTGTGTTGTGTGACGGCAGAAAGCGGCGCCCCGCGGCCGCGGGGCGCCGCGGGCAACCCTGGCCCGCGGCGCGCGGCGTATGGTAGAAGTAGTCCGTCGCCGGATCCTTATCTGCCGGGAGGTCGCTGTGTCGTGGGTGTTACTTGTCTTTGCTGGGCTGCTCGAAGTGGTTTGGGCAATCGCTCTCAAGCTCAGCAATGGGTTCACCAGCTTGGTGCCCACTATCGTCGGCATCTTTTTCCTTGGCGATCCGGCCTCGGTAGTGCGTATCGTCTCTATCGCGCTGATCATATCCGGCGTGGTGGGGCTTAATTTGGCCGGGGGTGCTACGCACTAGTGTCTAATCGATCACTCGCGACCGGGCCGTCTCGCCCGGCGCCACATTCGCCGCCAGGAGCGCCCGATCCATGAGAAGTTGGGCCTGCTGCCGGTCCGCAACCACAGAGCGATAGCGGCCGCCGTGACACTGGTGGCCATCACGACGCCCAAGCGCCACTGTAAGCCGGCGCTGAACACATTATACAATTCTGCTAATAAAACTTTGGCCACATGCCGAGAAGCCGCTCCTGTCACGAGGGAATCCAGGCTGGGTATGATGATCATGAGCACGAGAGCCGCCAGGCCTAAGGTGGAGCCTGCGACCAGGAGGGTGGAAGATCGCTGCGGACTCTTCCATAAGCCGACCAGAAATAGGGCGGCGGACACCAGGATGGCCAAGGTGCCGATGAGAGGCGTCCATACCAGATAGCTCTGCATCTGAGGTATGTCCTCCAACAGGATGAGTTTCACGTCTTCGCTGAGACGGCGCTCGGAAATATGCGCGCCCGCCTTCTCATCGAACAGGGAGACGACGGTGGCCACTACTTCGCGTACGTAGTCCACCCTGATAACCATGCTGGGGATGTCTCCCTTCGTCACCAAGCGGTGCAATTGTGACGATAGTCTGGTGGTGGAGTCGCCTAACAAGGGAGACGCCAACAGGTCGCTGACGGCCTGCTCGGCGGGGTTCCGCACAAGTGCGTGAAGTATAGGCCGATCGGCCAGTAAAGCATCAACGGTGGCGGAGGCGATAGCGACACGTGAAGCCTCAGAGGTCAGAGCCCGCGTGGCTTTAGTGCCGAACGTGTGGCTGTTGAGAATATCTCCCTGCGCCCAGAAGCAGACTGTGGCTATCAGCACAAGCAAGGCGGCGACCACGACCATCACCGCGGCCAAGCCCTTCCAGTGTTTTGACACGGTCCCTCCTTTGCGCGTCCTTGCCGCCCGGCCGGCACGGCATAGAGTCACCCGGCAGAGAAGACCGGACAGCCGGGCTGTTGCCGCGCATCTTACATCCTCGGTGTGAACACTTCCCGCTGGTGTGCTGCGCCAGGGAGACCCCAAGATCGCCGAGGGGCGTGGCGGGAACAAGCCATGCGCAATCTCGTGGCACGGGTGACGGTAAACGCTGTTCATCAGTGGACAAGGCGACCGGTCGGTTTTCCCCGACCGGTCGCCATTACATCTGCGGGCAAGATCTGGTTGCGGGCAGAGATCCAGATGTGGCTGGTCAGAACAGGACGTTGCCTTTCTCAGAAGGAGGATGACAAGCCGTCCGCATGACGAGCCGTCCGCACTGTGAATCTATGGCCCGATGGTATAGTGAAAACTAGGGGTCTGTCGAGAAGCCGGCTGTGCCAAGACATGCAGGTTCCTGGAAAGGTGGCCTATTGTGATGACAACGGTGCTGGAAAGGACTAGGACCGGATGGGACATCATCCTGGGCGGGCTGCTTCTTGTCGCAGGTATCGTCATCATTGCTTATGCGGCGGCGGCCACGCTGGTTTCCGTGCTGTTCATAGGTTGGGTGGTTGTCATCTCCGGCGTGGTAGCGCTGGCGCAGGGGGCAACCCTCATTGGCAAGGGCGGGTTTTGGCCGGCTGCGTTTACGGGCGGGCTGCTGTTAGTTCTAGGAATCACGCTTGTACGCCACCCCTCTGCGGGGGCGGTGGCTCTTACGCTGGTTGTCGGAGCGTTGTTCCTGATGGGCGGCGTTGTGCGGCTGTTTGCCGCTTTTCAAGACACCCGGTATCGCTGGTCGCTGCTGATTGGCGGTGTCGTCTCCACGGTTCTGGGTCTGGTCATCATCTTCGAGCTCTTCACAGTTTCAGAGAAGTTCCTGGGTCTACTTCTTGGGATTGAGACCATCGTGGATGGTCTTGTGCTCATGACGCTGGGCCGGTTCCGAGTGGTCGAGTAGGGGTGGCCTGATCAGTCTTCTATCGGGTAGCCGGCGATCTTCCAGCCACCTTCGTCGATGAGGTCATATAGGATGGCGCGCTTGGATCTGCGGATGGCCGCTTTGGCCGGGATCACATCAGTGTTGGGGGTAATCGTCCGGCTTTGGCGGGTCGCCTCTGTGGCGGGCTCATCCAGCTCAGGGTTGAGGAGTTGCTTCTCCCATTCCATCTGGTCGATGTAGGTATCTTCGAGTGATTGGTACTGCATCTCTAACCTCCCTGCGGACGGTAATGCAGCTGCGATACATCTTTAAATGGCTGCCGAGAGCGGGCACAAATCTGCCACCGCGTCCAATGGCGCCGGCCTGATTGCGTTCGTCCAATGACAGGCTACCATTATCTCATGACACCCTGTTTTCCGGCTGTGCTCCAGTGGTACTGTGCGTATGACTATGGAGCGGAAAGGGTGGCTGCGGATGAGATATAGATTATCGATCTCCCCGACGATTCTTCTCCGCGCGCTTCTAGCCGGGCTGGTTTTTGTCCTAGTGGGATGCGGCGGTAATACCGTTTCCACCACTGCGACCTCCGTACCGGAATCCGACCCGACTGCATCAATCGCCGAGTTTGCCGATTCTGCCTTCGAGGAAGCGTGGGCGGCGAGTCTGGCGGCACTCGAGGCATTGGGGCCCACACGCGTGAACATCATTGGGAGCATCCAGGGCCGGGTCGGGGGAAGCGGGATATCGCCCGAGCAGTCCGAGTTCGGCTCCGAGACACAGGAGGCCGAGCAGTTGCTCGATATCTCCGGCAGTCGCGCCCGTCTGACGGTCCGCAGCCCGGACGGCACAGTGGAGACAACCGTGGTGATTGGGAAAGAGAGGATGAGTACGAGGAGTACGAAGAGCTCTTCACAGGCAACTTCCCAGTTCGTCACCGTCGACCGCTACATATCTCTCGAGCTACCACAGGATCTGCCTCTGCCTCTCTGGGCGGGTAATGCCGTCGGTCCTACCGAGGGCTATGCCGACCTTTTCGGTGGGGGTGCGAGCGATGTTGGCCACGCAGGCGACGTTGAGAGAGTAATGTTGGGCGGCAGGGTGGAGCGGCAACCCGATGGGGGTATGAAGCTCACCTGGGAACATGGCGCTAAGGGCATAATCTCAACCGGGACTCTCTGGCTGGGTCCCGATAATCTCCCCGCCCGCATCGAGACGGCGATCCAGGGAAGGCCGGAGGAGGGGGAATTGGAGGGGTTCGATCTCGAATACGCTGTGACCGTCGAGTACACGTACCAATCGCTCACAGCCTTCTCCGATTCGGATTTTGTCCTCGAGATTCCGGAAAATGCCAACCTGGAGATAGTCGTCCATGAGCTCGCCCTCGACCGTCCTTGGGCCGAACAGGCGGATTGGGGTCGGTATTGGCTGGGTCGTCAGGTGGGTGAGTGGTCTCTGGCCAGGGCGGAGCACATGATCTACAAAGTCAACCCGGGATTTGGGGCCCAACCCCACGATGAACACATCTCTCTCATTTACAGGCGTTCGGAGGCGACCAACCCCAATGAGACGATCCAGCTGACAATCGAGCCATTGAGTGATCGACCGATCGAAGGTCCGCGTGACTTTGCGGAGCAACGGGTGGCTTCGGGCGACTGGGTGTGCCGGGAGATGGCCCTAGCCGGTCGGTCCGCCACGGTCTATTCGGGTGTCTTGGAAGGCGGTGCGAACGATCACATCGACACCTTCTATATCTTCTTACCCGACGCTTTTGTGAACATCCAGCTGTGGGCTCCAGTGGATCCGCAACTGGTACTGGAGTCGCTGTCGCCGGTGGATTGAGAGGATTGGACGCTTGTGTTTCCGGAGCACCTGTCACCAGCGCCGGCATTTCGTCTCCCGTCTGCGAGAGCTTACGACTAAGCGCTACCTGCAATTAGATGTATATGCAGGCTGGGATATGCGGCTACCGACGACTCATGGTCAGCCTCACACTGAGGCCGTGTGCGCGGGCGGGGAGTTCCACGTGGGGCCCGATGGTGCCGTGTACAACATGACCAGCTCCGAGAACCGTCTGCAAATCATTCGGTACGAAATGAGCCGATGAGAAGGGCCGAGATCGATGAAGGCCGGCGCCCCGGACTCACCACCACTGAGCGTGAGCGTCTAAGGGAACTCGATTGCCGTTGGATGGCAGAGACGATGTAGAGTGGTAGGTGGCGAAGACCGGAATGACCCGTGCTTGTAAGGAGGGATCGCCTCGTGGACTACGAAACACAATCGCAAAGCTCCTGCCCTCAACAACCCGCATTCCCGATTGACACCGGCCGGCAACAACCGCCGACGAGTCGCCAACCTTTCCCATACGGTATGGGGATCACCGCACACGCTCTGCGCCAGCTGGCTACGGCGCGCAAATGGGCTATGTTCCTCGCTGTTATTGGGTTCGTCGGATGCGCGTTCATGGTGGTGGGAGCCGGATTCTTCGGCTTGTCGTCCGGCCTACTCAACGAGTACTTTCCCGACGGAGAGACGACCATACAGGGTCTCGGCATCGCCGCCGTCCCGATCTATTTGGTGTTGGCCGTGATCTATTTCTTTCCGGCGTTCTTTCTATTGCGCTTCTCTTTACAAACCAAGCGGGCGCTGGCTGTTCACTCGCCCGACCTCATCACCGACGCATTGAGGCATCTGAAGTTGTTCTTTGCATATGTTGGCATCCTCGTGATTGTGAGTCTGGGCCTCTCCGTGGCCATTGCTTTGGTGACAATGGTGTTTGCTTCCCGTCAGGTACTTCTCGGAGTGTAGTGCTTGAAATGTAGCGATTGGAGTGTAGCGCCGCTATCTCCGGGGCGGAGTATGATACCTGCAGTGTTCGTCTGCCCGAGACTGCCGTCACTTCGGGGTGACGGAAGATGCCGACAGGTCAATCCGGCCTGTGGGACGCGTCTGTCATTCCCTGTATTGTCTGGCGTGTCACACGCTACTGGTAGCGATGACCGTCGTGCAGGATCCAGCCGGATTTGTGAATGCCGGTGGGGTCGTGGTGTGTCCAGTGTATAACGCCACCCTGACTGTTCCATTCGTAGACGCCCTTGAATTGTATCGTGTCGCCCATACGTAGGGAGTCGATCCGTGGGGCGATATCGATGTTGTGTGCGATCAACAGCGTTTGGCCCGAGGCCAACTCCACAAGGAAGCGCTGGTGGCGGGAGCCCTCGGTGTCGTCGGGTAGAAGTCTGTAGACCGTTCCTTGGCCCTCTACGGCCGAGTTGACGGCTCGGCGGGCGAATGCCTGTGCCAGCGCCTCATCGCCGGGGGTAGAGTTCGTGACAGTATTGACGTCGGTCGGCGACGGATCTGTCATACACGACGGGCCTGTGCCTGAGCAACCGGCTGTAAGCATGCCGAATACCAGGAGCGACGCAACCAGAACGGCGATCGCCGGTACCCTATGAGCTCGTGATGCCATATGAGTAGATGAGCCGATTGAGGGGGTCATGCGGTGCCTCCGAGTGCGGCTACCCTGCCTGGAGAAGCTCGAACCCGGTGGCGGGGTCGACGCAGCGCTCGCCGGCGGTGCCCAGGATCTCGAGTATCACGACTTCGGCAACCAGCCAGGTGATCGTACCTGCACGGGTGCAGCCTACGGTAGCGTCACCTTCACGTCCGGCCGCCGCGTGCATATGAAGAGTCGGCCGGCCCTGCGGGCCGGGGAACAGTGTGCCGATGGCCAGCGTCTCGTGAGGCGCGGCAAGGGCGTGTACCAAGGGCCGGATTGGTGTTAGAGGGTCGGTGGTATCGGAAGGGCGGGATGCCGCCGGCCCGACTACCACGCGGCTACCGGTCCCGGCACCGCCCAGCAGGAACACCAGACCGCGTTCCACGCCGCGCCCCTCGGCGAACATCTCAATAGATGTGTTGAATTCCTCACCCTCCTCGAGTCGGACTACAAAGATCCGACCCAGCGATCCCTCGCTCCAGTTCACAAGTCCTCCTTGTATCCGCTGTAAACGCGCAGCTTTGCGATTCCAGGGAGAAAACGTTAGCATGACCTGAGAAGGCGTGGGTAACGCCGAGCCGGTGCGGCCGCTCCGGGATTAGATCAGTCGAGGGTCTGATCAACCAGAGGGATCCGGCATGCTTCTCCGGGGCTTCCGGCTGTGCGCAGAGTAAGCGAGCCCACTATCCCCAGAAGCGCCGCTGCGGCGGCCGTGACGCAGCCTTCCTTTTCTGCAACAGAGAGGAAGGCTCGGGTTGTCGACCGTGTCCAGTAGAGCCATCCTCTCCGCGCACTCGAGCTTTCACCCGGCGCTCAGTTGGTGCTCCGCCGGTTAGCGGGAGGTTCCTCTGGACGGTGCCGCCACCTCGGTAGCTGTGGTACCACGTCCAGGGGCGGCGACGCGCTCGCGGCATCGCCACGCCCGCCAGACACCGCCTTCATGTCCGGTGTCGGGCAGGATGCGATCCAGCCACGCCGGCATCCACCAGTTGGCACGCTTCAGGTAGCACATGAGCGCCGGGACCAGGGACATTCTTAACAGAAGCGCATCCAGAGCTATGGCCAATGCTATACCGATACCCAGCTCTTTGGTCAGAGAGATGCGTGTGAAGGCGAAAGCTGCGGTTACCACTACCACCAGCAGTGCTGCGCTGAGTATGACACGGCCGCTTTGGATGAGTCCACTGCGGATGGCAGCGTGGTTATCACGTGTCTCGAGCCAGGCCTCGTGCATCCTGGTCAGTGAGAACACACCATAGTCCATGGAGATGCCGAACAGGGCGCAGAAGATGATTACCAGGATGATGGCGTCGGTGCCGCCGGTACTGGTGTAGTTGAGAATACCTTGGAAGCGGCCATCCTGGAAGATAAACACCAAGCACCCGATGCTCATGAAGATGGTGAGCGCGTTGACCAGCACGGCTTTAAGGGGTAGCAGGAGGCTGCGCAGCATGAACAGGAGAATCAGGTAGGTCGCCACCAGCACATAGGCTACCACCCAGGGGATCCGCCCGATCAGTCCTTGGAAGAAGTCGGCCTGGGACGCGGCTTCACCGGCCACGTGTACCTCGAATCCGGCCGGAGGATGGAGAGCGGCGAGTGTTCCTGCTAAGTCCTGGGCTTCAGTGGAGGTAGGTGCGGCATCGGCTGCGACGTGGAAGAGTACGGCACGTTCTCCGATGGAGCTACGGACAAGCATCATCAACTGCCCCAACTGCTCGGGAGAGATGGTCATGCCGCCGGGCAGCTGTAGCCCCTCAGGCGGGAGAGATGCCAGGAGGTCGGCTGCGGCGTCGCCGCCGGCTGCACCGCCGACCAGGGCGTTCATGTCGAACCCGCTCAGTATCTGTTCCAACTGTTCCCATGAACCGGCCAGCACCGCCGGATCGAGGCCGGGAAGGTTGAACAGGCTGGTAACCGACTTGACACCGGGTGTGGCGGCGAGCGTTTGTCCAAACTCGAACATGGGCAACGCTTCGGCCATGGATAGAGTGGGACTGCCTCCATCCCACGTCACGAGCACTGAGATGGGCGAGAGCGCAGCTCTATCGAAGTCACGATCAAGGATATCGTAACCTTGGCGGGATTCGACCGTGCCGGGCAGAACTGTGGCCGAGGGCATATCCATCTTGAGATGCAGGACGGGGAAGGCAACAGTGAGTATGAGAAGCAGGCTTACTACCAGCACCACCCAGGGGCGCTTAGTGAGAAACGTGGTCCAACCCCGCCAGAAACGACTCTTGTGTACGGGATGGTGGGGCACAATTCGCACGGCGTTGATCCGCGGTCCCAAGACGCCCAGTATGGCCGGCATAAGGGTCAGAGAAATGGCTACCGAAAAGAACACTACGATCGCTCCACCGATGCCGATAGAACGCAGACCGGAGAAGGGGAAGAACAGCAATCCCAAAATTCCCACTATCACTGCCATCCCACTGAAAAAGACAGAGCGGCCGGCACGTTCTGTACATCGTACGACTGCATCTCCCACAGAAGATCCCGTTTCCAATTCCTCGCGGAAGCGGGCCACGATCAACAGGGCATAGTCAATGGCTATGGCCAATCCCAAGAGAGTGGCTGTGTTCATTACGAAGATGGACATATCGGTGGCACGCGCCAACAGATATACAATGCCTAACGTGACCGATACCGCCACTCCACCTGCGAGCACGGGCAGAGCCGCAGCCACCAGAGTCCCAAAAACTACCAGCAGAGCAAGGAGGGCCACCGGCAGAGCGTAGAGCTCTACGGTGCGCAGGTCTTTCATGGAGAGCTCCGACATATCGGCGTCGACGGCCGGACTGCCGGTCACGTAGGCGGTTAGCGCAGTTCCCTCGGCTCCGGCGGCGAGAGAGGCATTGACCGTCTCGCGCACCAATGCCACCTGCCCCTGCACTGCCGTATCGTCTGCATCGAAACTCAGCACCGCTACTGAGCTTCTGCCGTCTTGCGAAATAAGCTGTTCGCCGCCGGTAGAGGCGTGGGTCTGGATGTCTGCTAGATGGGGGATGTTCTGGGCGGTGAGACCCGCCAGCGCCTGCGCTTCGAGGGCTTGGAACTCGGTGCTTTGCGCCTCGAGAGTTTCGCTTTGGAACACGATCACGAGATTGCTGGGACCGAGGTTGAGTCGCTGGGATATGAGGGCGGCAGCCTTATCGGACGGCAAGTCGGAGCTGGAGAATCCCCCACCCTTCAGAACGTCACCGAGGAATGGTGTGGCTACTAAGCCTCCGATAAACAGAAGGGCCCAGATGCCAATGACCAACCACCGGAAGCGGTAAGAAAATCTGCCTATCGCGTGAAACATAACTGACTCCTTTGTGGCGCGTGCCCGGCGATAGGCCGTCAGTTGGCCCGCATACCCTCTACGAATGTTTTGATGATGCGCTGAGGGTTGGCGCAGATCTCGCCCTCAACCAGGCTGAGGTCGATCCCCTCTAGTACAGTCATTCCGTGGACCAGTGCCCATATCTGGTACGCCATGTCGGCTGCGCTCAGTCCGTCCGGTGCGCGAAATACTCCCTGCTCGATACCCTCGCGGAAGGTTTCTCTTATGAGTCGCGCCGCCTCGAGACCCAGAGACGGATCCACACCTTCCGGCAGGTCCAATGAGTTGGCGGTGAGGATGGAACGCAGATCCGCGGGATTTTCGCGCCCAAAGTCCATATAGGCAAGGCAGAACTCGATCACCCTTTGGTCCGGCGGCGAATCTTGTGGCACCCGGCGCACGTATGCGTCGAGCCGACGGAAGGAGTCCTCCATAAGGGAGAGGATGATGGCGTCTCTATTGGTAAAGTAAGTGTAGATTGCCGAGGGGCTGAAGTCGGCGCGCCGCGCTACTTCGCGCAGAGTTACGTTGTCGGGGCCCACTTCCAGCATGAGCTCGCGCGCCACTTTGAGGAGTTCCTGTTGCACGGCCTGCCGTTGTCGAACACGCCTGCGGGCGGCGGGCCGCTCGGTGGGGGCGGCGCTGTTGTCGGCATCAGCGGATGTCGTTGTTCTATCGTCTGTAAACATTGTTCTCATCTATGAACTTCGTTATCTATAACGAACTGTGTTGGTAGTAATGAACATTGTAGAAGTAATCGAACACTGTTCACAATGCTACCGCCGGTCGTGCAGAGCGTCAAGTGTGGGCTGTGACCAACATGAGATATGGCCGGCCGGAGTAACAATCATGGGAGGGCGGATGGAACGGCCGGGAAGGCGCAGACCCGGGCTATGGTGAGAGGGTCCGAGGAGTGACGGTAGATTGCACAGTGCCGGATTGCGCAGCACCTGCGATGGTGTCTACATCGTCACTCCGGGAGATATTGTTAGCATCCCTTGTAGGCTTGGTACGCTTCCATGAAGGCCGGGAATCCGCAGGTGGGGATGAGAAGGAGTAACGTGTGTCTGATCTCTTCTTCTGTGGCGCCGGCTTCACGGGCGGCATGAATATGTGTGACAAGAGCGCGATGGTGCCCGCCGGCAGCGGAGATACCCAGCTTGATGAGCCAACGTGTCTTTGTATCGAGCGGCCCGGCGTTTTCGTGAATTAACTGTCCTAGTGCTTCGTTCTTCTCGTGAATTGCAGGGAATTCCCTTTTAAACTCGGTGAAAATCTGGTGGATATCTTCCATCTTCCGCTCCTTCTTGTGAGTTTGTCCGGATGGTCAGTAGAAAGCCCCTTTGATGTCTGGTCGAAAAAGATACCGATGATAACCAGTATTGCTAGGACAGACGTGCCGGTTGGTCGTTACTGCATCAATTTCTCTCTTGTTTGGACTGTGTCCCCTGCGAGGGGGGTATAGAAACATCGGCTCAGTGGACGCACGAGCTACCGGTGCGAGGTTGCGTTGTGGGTGGGGTCTCCATTATGATTCGCCTTCACCGCAGCGGGAGCGCTGCTGGTGTGGCCTACGCGGGCTCCCCATGACCCATGGAGGGTCGTATGACTACCAAACACTCTTTCAAAGAAGACAACCAGATAATCATTCACACCGAGGGCGAGATTTGCTCTACGGTGTCCGAGCTCACGCGCAGCGAATCTCTCAAAGGAGTAATCAGGCTGTACTTGGCGCAGTTACGGGCACAGGAGTCGCCCCTTCTGGATCGGCTAGATCTTGTGTCGCGGGGTGCGGTCGAGGAGCAGCGAGAAAGCAAGATTATTGCACTATTGTGTAGTCTTGCCACCGCAAAGCTGGAAGAACTGGCTCAATCGCAGGAGTACGCAGCCGTCCTCATGGAACCTCACCGACGGGCGGCACTGCACCAGTTCACGGAAGGCCTCTATGATTTCTGGCGTTCTTTTGACCGCTTCATGGTCCTGCATTCTCAGCCGGGGTCCAGCAGCTACGAGCACAGACCCTACCGGGCGTTTAACTCCACCATAGAGACGCTTACGCACACGGTGCGCTCCTTTTACCGAGACGTCTGCGAGAACATCACAGGCAGTCATCCGCGCATCTACCGACAGGTAGCCGCGGGGTGTGACGTTGGATTGATCGCCGTTCACAGTGAGTGTCCTCTGCCCGAGGAGTACGCGGCTGTGTTGGGAGAGGTCCCCTTCATACGCCATGTGTGGATAGCCCCACCCCTCATAATAGACCCGCCCATGAACACGCGTACCGGGCAGTTCCAGAGAGTGGAGCGCAATCCGCTGGCGGCACTGCATCTGTCGAGCGATCAATGGCTGTGTTATCCGGCGGCCGTCGGTCCGCTGCTGATCAACGTGTATTTTCACCAGAGCTTCATAGGATTGGGTTGCTCGCTTGCCAACCTGTTCGAATTGGCCGGCGATGAGCAGATCGCCGCCGGTCCGGATGCCGTGTATGTTTACGGTGCTCCTCCAGAAGCCCTTTGGCAGTTCGGGGAGCTTCCCACCATTTTCTTCGATGACACCAAAAACGGCATGTTAGCGGCGGCCGTGCCCGGCGAGGATCGGTTTGGTTATTTCGGATACCTTAAGAAAATGATGCTCACTCTGCACAATATCGTCATGATGAAGCGCGGCCGCATGCCGTTCCACGGGGCCATGGTCTATATCGAACTCAAAAGCGACCATCGCGCCACCTTACTGATCATTGGAGACACGGCGGCGGGCAAGTCGGAGTCGTTGGAGGCATTTCGTCAACTCGGCAAGGATTACATCCGCGATATGCGCATTATTGCGGACGACATGGGATCTCTAGAGGTGGACGACCAAGGGCGTGTTGTCGGGTACGGAACTGAGATTGGGGCATTTATTCGTCTCGACGACTTACAGGCGGGGTACGCGTTTGGCCAAATCGATAGGGCCGTCATCATGAGCCCGCAGAAGGTCAACGCCCGGGTGGTTCTTCCTGTCACCACGCTGGACGAGGTGCTGCGCGGCTACCCCGTCGATCTCATTCTCTACGCCAACAACTATGAGCAGGTTGATACAGAACACCCCATAGTGCACGAGTTTGACTCCGTGGAGCAGGCTCTGGAGATATTTCGCGACGGGGCTACGATGTCGAAAGGTACTACCAGTACCACGGGGTTGGTTCATACCTATTTCGCCAACATCTTTGGTGCACCACAGTACCGTGATCTGCACGAGCCGCTGGCGCAGGAGGTTTTCGCAGCGGCCTACCGGTCGGGGGTGTTTGTGGGTGAGCTGCGCACGCGGCTGGGAATCCCCGGCTGTGAGGCCTTGGGTCCCAGGGAAGCGGCTGAGGAGCTGTTCCGGAAGATCAGAGAGGAGCAGTAGGAGGCTAGTTGCAGATCCAGCGTAAGGACTTCTTGGAGCGCATCATCGAAGAGTTCGCCGAAGTGCTGGCTTCATTGGCCGGACTGCGTAAGACTCGAAGTTATCTGGCGGCTCTGGAGCTGATAGATCGCACGGTGGGCGGAATCATGGGCATGAACGAAGAGGTGGTGTCTATGCTTTCCTTCGAGAGTCTACGCGACCTGATGGCCATGGACCCCCTGCTGGACGACAACCATCGCCTTATGCTGGAGGAGCTATTGCGCGAGAGGGCGACGCTGCTGCGGAAGCTGGGGCGTTCGGCAGAGTCAACCGACATGGTGGGTGCGGACAACTTTGAAGCGTTCTCCGGTTCCACGGCCTCCACATCTTGGCCCTAGTCCTCCGTCTCCAGTACACCTTTTGTTAGGCTGGCGGCCAGCCATTTGCGCCAGACCACAAGGCTGAGCAGCACCACGATACCCACGCCCGTAGTCACAATCGCCACAGCGGCGATGCCTTGGACCGCCATGGCTACAAGGTTGGTGGCCAGCGTGACGCCCCAGAGGATGAGGGCGGTGCGTCGCTGCGAGAAGCCTCGACGCAACAGGTGATGATGCAGGTGATCCTTCCCCGGGGCGGAGAGTGGATTCTTGCGTTTGGCCAGCCGACGGAAGAAAACCTGAACGGTATCGGCGACGGGAAGGAGCAGAAAGAGGCCGGTAGGGATGAGACCGGCCACCGTAGTAACTTTGACGCCGCCCAAGATACTGGTGGCCGCCAACACGAAGCCTAGAAAGTAGGCGCCACTGTCTCCCAAGATGATGGCGGAGGGGTGAAAGTTGTGGCGCAGGAACCCCAGCGCGGCTCCCGATACGGCGGCGAGCAGAATGGTGGATGCAGCGCGTTCGGTGAACTGCGCGGCAACCGCCAGCAGACTCATGCCTACGATGAAACTCACCCCTCCGGCGAGTCCATCAACGCCGTCGATGAGGTTAATGGCGTTGGTGATGGCCACCACCCACAGGACGGTGAACAATCCGGAGAGTACCGGAGCCCAATCGCCTCCGAAGGCAACGTTGATACGAATGCCTGTGGCTATTAGGAGGAGTGCGGCCAGCACCTGCACTACGAGCCTGAAGATGGGAGGGAGGCTAAATTGGTCATCGATGAATCCGGTGATCATCAGCACCGAGCCGCCCAATAATATAGCCAGTACTTCCGCCTGGACCTCAGCCACGACAATGGGGCGCAATAGGGTTGCGAGTATCAGTGCAGCGAGTGCGCCCGCATAGACGGCCAGGCCGCCGGCGTTGGGGACGGGGACCTTGTTAATGCGACGTTGGTTAGGTTCGTCCGCCCAGCCCGCCTGCAGCGAGAAGGCTCTTACCGCGGGGATAAACAGCCAGGTGGCCACAGCGGCCAGCAGGAAGGTGATCACAACGGAAATCCAGCCCGAGCCCGTGGGCCGACTAATTCCGAGCAACTCAAGGAATGCTTTCAGCCAGTCGAGCATACCTGCAGGCTACCATACTGAGTCGCGCTCTGATTGTGTTCAGGTTGCCTGGGTGGCCGGAGATACGACGATGGTCTCCTGCTGTGGAGCAGGAGAGTGAACGCCGGTTTCCCCATCTTAGGTTTCGGTCTCGGACTCCCAGGATCGGGTGAAATCGACGAAGGCGGCCATTTTGTCCCACGCCCGGCCGCTTATCACCGATTCTCGGGCCAGTTCCACGCCCTCCTCTATGGAGTCGGCCTTCCCGGCAACGTAGATAGCCGCCCCCGCATTAAAGAGAACTATGTCCAGCGGGGCACCGGGTGTTCCGGTGAGAACATGACGAGTTATGTCTGCGTTGCGCGTAGGATTTCCGCCGACCACTTCGCCGAACGGGTGTCGCTGCAGCCCGAACTCTTCGGGTGTAATGATGAAGGGGGCCGAAGGACGACTGTCCCGCACCTCTACCACCATTGTTTCGCCGGAAATAGAGATCTCGTCCAAACCGTTGTCTCCGTGGACCAGCATGGCGTGGGTCGAGCCGAGTCTGGCAAGCGCTTCCGCCATCACCGGCACGTATTTGGCCTCATTCACTCCTGTGAGTTGCCGGCGTACACGGGCCGGATTGAGTATGGGTCCGAGGAAGTTGAAGATGGTGCGTATACCGAGGCTGCGGCGGAGGGGGATCACGTCCCTGGTGGCCTTGTAGTGGAGGGGCGCATACATGAAACCAAAACCGACTTCACATATGCAACGAGATATGGCCTCGGGAGGAAGGTCGATGCTGGCTCCCAATTCCTGCACTAATTCCGCTGCACCGGCTCGGGACGTCTGTCCGCGATTGCCGTGCTTAGCCACCGGCACTCCGGCACCGGCCACAACAAAAGCCGAGGTGGTGGAGATGTTGAAAGTGCTGAGGCGATCGCCCCCAGTGCTCACCACATCCATGGCATCCACACCCGTCGGCAGAAGGACCGGTGTGGCGTAATGTCGCATGGCCGTCGCGAGTCCCACGATCTCCTCGGCGGTTTCTCCTTTGGTTCTAAGAGCGGTGAGAAACGAGCCGGCCTGCACATCGCTCACTTGGCCGGTCATGATGAGCTCAAAAACGCGCGAGGCCAGGGTGGAGTCTATGTCTTGTCCGTTTGCCAGGCGGTCGATTGCCGTGGTGACCATGGGAACCACCATGGCTTCGAGCGAGTTGGCGCGTGTGACAAGTAGGTCATAGACAAGATCCACCAACTCTGGGTGGTGCCTAACGGCCTCTGCGATCTGATTTGCACGATACTCTACGAAGTACTCTGGAGCTACGTTGAGCACCTCGGCAATAGCTTCCACCGCCGCCGGTTGGAGGGTCCTCTCTGCAGTGATCTGTTTGCGTAGCGTGTCTACGTGCCACCCGGGAACTCGTCGCAGAAAGGCGGTGAGGTTGACTTTGGTATCGCTTCCGCGAGTCTCCTCTCTTAAGAGATCTACAAGAGCATGCGCGAAGGCCTTAGTCGAATAGTAATCTCTGCCCGCCGTAGTCACCACGATAGATATTGTTCCCTCACGTAGTCGTTTCCCCAAACCCCAGCGCCGGCGGTAGATCCGGAAAGCGTTTGTCCGAATCGCTCGGCAGTGTCCCCCGGGACGAAGGCGACTTCCTATTGACTATTATACAACAACGTTCTATTCTGGACACAGATGTCTAATCTGTGACATCTGGCACATGTTTGAGCACAGTTCTGTCATCAGTGGGGGGCTCGGATGGATCTGCTCATACTGCACCAACCTGCAACTTCTAAGCAGGATAAGCGGGATCGCGCACCTCCTTGCAATTGCGAGCACACGGGGTCGATGATCAAGTCAAGGGGGAAGGTAGATGAAGCGGCCCGTTGTCCTTCTAATTGTCGTATTGGTGCTAACGTCCTCTCTTATTATCGTGTTTGGCGGGGGTTGCGGGGAAAATAAAGAAGAGGCCCTGGTCATCGGAATAACGGTGGGAAGGGCGGCCGTATACGGTCAGAACAGCGAACTGTCGGCAATTCTGGCGGCGGAAGAGATTAATAATGCCGGCGGTGTGAACATCGGCGGCAAGAGTTACCCGATCAAGCTCGAGATAGTCGACACCCGCGACGAAGAACCTGGGGTGCCCACCAGCGACGTTCTGTTGACGGTGGAGAAACTGCTGCTGGAGAAGAAAGTGGATGCCGTTACCGGTGGTCCCAGTATGTCGGAATGCAGCATGGCGCTCCTCGATCTGTACGCCAAGCACAAAGTTCCCAATATCGTGGCCTCAGGCACTTGGACTCCCGCTTGGAGCAAAAAAGTGGGAGAGGATCTAGAGAAGTACAAGTACTCCTTCAGGCTTAGCGGTCACGTTGGGTATTGGGCATCCGACGCTGCTGCCATCCTGGATCAAATCAAAGAAAAATTCAATTTTGATAAACTATATGTAAGCTCGTCGGATGCGGCCCACACGGTAGCTGCAGCAAAGGCCATCAAAGAACTCGCCGTCGAGCGTGGGTGGCAGGTGGTTGGCGAAGAGACTCACCCTATGGGCTCCACGGATTATGCTGCCTTGATGCGTGACTGTACCAACAGCGGCGCGCAGGTTCTCTTCTGGTGGGACTGCAAACCTGAAGTGGGCATCGGTATCAAGCAATGGCATGACATGCAGGTGCCGGCCATACTATTCGGCTTCCTGAATCCTCTTGACGAAGCTACGGCGTGGACGTCCATGGATGGCAAAGTTGTTTCCGCTATTCAGTTCAACGGCGAAGGCGGATGTCTGCCCGATAGCAATCTCACGCCGATAACAAAGGATTTCTTTGATGCCTTTGTTGCCAAATACGATGACGAGCCTCGTGGATGTGGCAACGTGCCCACCTACACTGCCTTGTATGCGCTGAAAGAAGCATTTGAGAAGGCCGGATCCCGAGATGCCGACAAAGTGGTAGCAGCTCTCGAAGAAATGGAAATGGTTACAACGGGAGGGCTTCTCAAGTTCGATCCCACGAACCATCAGGCCCTATATGGGACCGACCCTGATGAGGCCTTAGTGGGTCAGTGGCTCCAGTGGCAGGACGGGAAGCGTGTCTGCATCTATCCACCTACTGCAGCTCTTGCTGAAATAGAACTGCCGCCCTGGATGCAATAGGGCCGTGAAGCGGGGCGCCGTGCGTGTTGCGCGGCGCCCGCCTATCTCTACCGGTACCGACCTCGAGGAGTAACATCGTTATGGATATCCTCATCTACGGGCTGGTCAACAGCTTCATCTACGTACTAATGGCTGCGGGGTTCACGTTGGTATACGGCGTCAGTCGTCTACCCAACTTCGCGCATGGAGCGCTGTATGTTCTGACCGGATTCTTGGTGTGGACTTTCGTGAACTCAGCTGGACTGAACTACTTCGTTTCTATCCTGATCACCGTCGTCATTGTGGCGCTACTGGGCGCGTTTCTGTACCGCTTCGTACTGATGCGGGTGCGGGGCATGCCGGTTTCGGAGATCATTGTGTCATTTGCGGTGGCGCTGATTATTCTGGAAGGACTGCGGTTACAGGGTATCGGCGGATTCAAAGGCTTCATCGGTAGCTCCTACACGTTACCGACGTTCATAGACAGGACGGTCTCCATCGCCGGCGTGGTGATCGATGCGCAGCGACTATTGATTGTGGGCATCGGTTTGGCCATCGTCATCTTCATGTGGATCTTCACGCGTCGGCAGAAGATTGGACTGGCGTTTCGTGGGATGGCGCAGGATGAGCACGCCGCCATGATGCTGGGCATCGACTCCGATCTAATGGCCGTGCTGGCCCTAGCTGTAGGGTCGTCGCTGGCGGCCATCGCGGCTGTGGCCATATACCCGCTGGGGCAGGTCACAGCAGAGACCGGCTATCACGTGCTCAATGCGGCCCTGGCCGTGTGCATCGTCGGTGGACTGGGAAGCTGGATGGGGGCCATTCTAGCTTCATTTATCTTTGGTTACGCGACAACCTTCGCGTCTTTCATGGGCGCCGCCAAGTACCAGGACGTCATTCTTTTCGGCCTCATAGTCTTGGTGCTAATCATCAGGCCTTCTGGCCTGTTCGGCAGGCAAAAAGAACTTGAGGAGCGAGTGTGACGTGACAGGAGCTACTGAAGCTACGGCCGGCGCATCCCCGGCTCCCGAGGGGAGGCGGAAAGAACGACTGGATCGTGGGCTCAAGGTACGTACTGAGGGCCTCTATGCGGTCAACTCGTATCGAGAAATCACCTACTTGGTGGGTCCCAGACTGCTGCTGATACTGGGTCTGGCCGTCCTGCCGCTTTTGCTACCCAACCTTTACTGGCAGAGGGTTCTGTGTGTGGCGGGCGCGTACGCGTTGCTCGCCATATCATTTGACTTTCTGGCCAACTATGTCGGCCTGGTCTGCGTGGGGGGCGCCTTCATGACAGGGGTCGGCGGCTTCACGGCCGGGATTTTCACTTACTACCTGCATGTACCATGGCCCATATCCATCCTCTTGGGGACGGTGCTGGGTGCGGCGCTGGTGACTTTGATTTGGCTGCCCTCGTTGCCGTTGCGCGGTATCTACTTCGCGATTCTCACTTTCATGTTCCCCTTCCTGGCCAGAGGAGTGATTCTGGCGCTGGGCATTTTGGGGGGCACGGAAGGACTGGGTCCGGTGGCGGGCATGGATAACATCTGGATTGAAAACTACCTGGTCATCGTCGTGTTGTTGGTGGCTGTTTTCGGTTTGAGGCGATTGGTAGGGGAGGACGCCGGTATTGTCCTGCGTGGTGTCAAAGACAACGACATGGCTGTTCAGGCGTCAGGTATCAGTGTCACCCGCACAAAGGCCAAAGGGCTTTTCATCGGCTCGTTGGCAGGGTGCTTCGCGGGAGCTTATATCGTTCACCTGTACAACTTCATGGGGACATCGCTCTTTGCCACCGACTATTCCATCCTGCCCATCGCCGCAGCGGTGATGGGGGGGAGCGGCACTCTGGCCGGTCCTATGCTGGGGGCACTTATCCTGACTCCTCTCTCGGAACTTCTCCGCGGGTTTGGGCAGTTGCGGGTGGTGCTGTATGCGTTGGTACTGGTGGGGTTCATACTGTTCAAGCCCGAAGGTCTTCTCAACTGGCTGACGCGTAAGTATCACCAGTTCGAGAAGTGGACGAAGGTGTGAGGTCGGCCATGAACGATGAAGTGATCCTCGAAATTAAAGGGCTCACCAAGCAGTTTGGCGGAGTCACTGCCGTCAACAATGTTGACTTGACGCTGCACCGCCACGATATTTTGGGAGTTATCGGCCCCAACGGTTCAGGCAAGACTACGCTCGTGAATCTCATCACGGGGTTCGTCAAGCCGACCAAGGGCAAAATCATCTATCTGGGCCACAACATTACCGGGAAGACACCGCACGTCATCGCCGACAGAGGTATCGCACGTACCTTCCAGGTAATGCGTCCGTACGCCACTCTGGCGGCCTATAAGAACCTGATCGTACCGCTGAGTTCGCCGCGCGTGAAGCGCATGGTAGGCGGCAGTCTCGGAGACCGGGATGCAGTGGCTATCGACATCTTGGAGGAGGTGGGTTTCGAGCGCGATGCGTACGTACCGTACAAGCTGGCCTCCTCGTTACCGCTGGGATATCTGAAGCGGTTGGAGCTGGCACGGTGCCTTGCTCTGCGTCCCGACCTCATTATTTGTGACGAGGTGTTCTCCGGCCTCAGTATGGCGGAGATTGCCACTATGGTGCCGGTCATGGAGCGCCTGCACGATGCAGGTCTGACAATTATCATGATCGAGCACCGACTGCGCGAGCTCTTCAGGCTTGCCAACCGCGTGATTGTGCTCAACTTCGGCTCCAAGATCGCGGATGGAGTTCCGGCCGAAGTCATGGAGATGGAAGAAGTGAAGGCTGCCTACATGGGAACGGAGGCGGTCCCATGTTAGAGGTGAAGAACATCATGCTCTTCTACGAGAACGCCATCGCCGTTAACAACTTCAGCTTCACGGCTAAAGCCGGCAAGATCACCGGCATTTTCGGCTCCAACAGTGCCGGAAAATCAAGCCTGATGTGGACACTCTCCGGGATCATACTCGACATGCGCAAGAAGGAGATCATGCGAGGTGGTGAGCGAATCACCGTACTCGGAGAGATAATCTACGAAGGAGCCAACATAATCGACATGAAGCCGAGCGATCGTGCTCGTAAAGGGATCGTCCTGTGTCCGGAGCGGCGCCGGATCTTCCCCGAGAGTTCGGTGATGGAGAACCTGCGGATTGGTGGGTACCTGGCCAACGCGGCACAGGCCCGCAAAACCCTGTCATATGTATTTGAAATCTTCCCCAAATTAAAAGATCTGCGACATCGCAACGGCGGATTCCTCAGCGGGGGGGAGCAACAGATGTTGGCCATTGGCCGGGCACTCATGGCGCAGCCCAAAGTGCTGCTCCTGGATGAACCACTTCTCGGTCTCAGCCCGGCTATGGAGCAGCGACTTGGTCAGGCCATCAAGTCCATCAATAAGGAGATCGGTGTCACCATTGTTGTGTCCGAGCAGTACGCTCGGCCCTTGTTCCCGATCATTGACTACGGGTACATCATCGAGAACGGTGCCGCTGTGCTCGAAGGAACGGCGGAAGAACTCATGAACAACCCGGACGTCAAAGAAGCCTATTTCGGAATATGAACGGAGCCGGCGACATGGAACATGCACAGGAAAAGTCGCTCTCCGCAGTTGGCCAGGCCACGGACAACGGCCGCGAACCCTTTGACGAGCCTGTTATAAGCGGATTTCTCAGGTTGGTAAAGGATCGCCCCGATGCCACGGCTATTCGCTACCTGGGGGAGCGTATCTCGTATCGGCGGTTGGCGCGGCTGATCGATCGCTTTGCGGCTTCGCTGGCCAGGTTGGGGGTTAAGCCCGGCGACAAAGCCATGATCTACCTACCCAACTGTCCACAGTGGGTGATTTCTTACTTTGGGATCCAGCGTGTTGGTGCTGTGCCCGTGCCGATCTCACCCATATATACGCCCACCGAGATTGAATATCTGATCAATGATTCAGAAACAGAGACCATCGTTTGTCAAGACACCAACTTCGGTTATGTCCGGAGGGTTTGGCCGGACACCTGTCTCAAAAGGGTGGTCTACACAAACTATGTAGATCTACTCCCTGTCTACAAGCGGGTTGTCGGCGCGCTCTTCGACAAGATACCCGATGGATCGGTGGACAAGGGCGCCGAGGTTTACTCGTTCACGTCGTTGTTGAAGGACGGGGCAGGCGGTCCTCCCGTTGCTGAGTTCGATCCCCGTGCCCAGCTGGCGTACATCTTGTATACGGGCGGTACTACCGGATTTCCCAAAGGGTGTCAGTGCTCTCATAGCGGTATCGTCTCCATGGCCAACGACACGCGGGGAGCGGTGGAAGGATATATCAGCGACGGTGATGACGTGCTCATATATTCGGCTCCGCTCTTTCACCAGTTTGGACAGACCATGTTCTTAGCCGTGGGTCTTTTCAAAGGGAACACTACTGTGTTGATGCCTACGCCGGATGTCGATGCCACACTGGATGCTGTTCAGCGGTACAAGGGGACACTATTTTTGGGGGTACCGGCACTTTACCGGATGATATTGGAGAACGACCGGTTCGACCGATACGACCTCAGCTCGCTCCGCTACTGCTGGAGCGGTGGAGACGTTCTGCCTCGTGAAGTCTACAATCGGTGGAAAGAACACGTAGGGATACCTATCTACCAAGTGTATGGAGCCACAGAGTGTGGCTTCACGTGCCTGAGCCCCCTCGACAAAGAACCGGTTCCCGGCACCATTGGGCGGCCCATTCCTTCTCGGTCTATCAAGTTGGTCGACCCAGAGGGTGTTGATGAGGTTCCGGAAGGAGA
>JAAYZX010000016.1 GCA_012514635.1 Actinomycetota bacterium | reverse complement strand
TCGAGATCATAGGGCAGAAACTCCCGGGCCACGAGCGCGCCTCCTGGTTGGTTTCCAGCCACACTACCCGCCCGGCCCGGGAGAGTCTAGACTTCACCTGCGGGGATTTCCCGACAGGCTCCTAGCCCTTTACCACTCCTAGGGGGCGTAGACGGGCCACGCGTAACGAGACTCCTGCGCGATGCATGACGTCCACCACTGAGTCGACGTCCTTGTAGGCTTCCGGCATCTCTTCGGCCAGAGTCTTTCTGCTCTGTGCACGAGCCACTATGCCGTGCTGTTTAAGTTCGCGGTCAATGGAGCGCCCTTTGGCGCGCTTGAGGGCCTGCGCGCGACTCAGCACGCGGCCTGCTCCGTGACAGGTGGAGCCGAATGTCTCCTCCATAGCCGTTTGCGTACCTACGCACACGTATGATGCGGTACCCATGTCCCCTGGGATCAGCACGGGTTGGCCGACGCTCCTGTAGTCGGCAGGGACTTCGCTCTGATCAGGACCAAACGCCCGCGTCGCCCCCTTCCTGTGTACGCACAGTGTCAGAGTCTCTCCATCCACTTCATGACGTTCGATTTTGGCAATGTTGTGCGCTACGTCGTAGACGAGTTGAAGGTCGAGTGAGTCGCGGGAGACGGACAGGGTCTTCATCAAGGCACGCTCAACTAGATGCGTGAGTATCTGTCGGTTGGTCCATGCGTAGTTTGCGGCACATGCCATGGCCGATAGATAGGCCTTGCCTTCCGATGACGATAGTGGCGCACAGGCGAGTTGACGGTCGGGAATGGTGATCTCGTATCGGTGGGCGGCCTGCTCCATGACTTCTAGGTAGTCGTCGCATACCTGATAGCCGAAGCCGCGCGAACCGCAATGCACCATGAGCGTGATCTGACCTTGGCGCAGACCGAATGCCGTAGCGGCTTCCGGAGCGAAAATCTTTTCGACTACCTGCAGCTCCAAGAAGTGGTTCCCAGAGCCGAGGGTACCTACTTGGTCTAGACCGCGCCGAAAAGCTCGATCGCTTATGAGTTCCGGGTCGGCTCCGGACAGGCAGCCTTCCGCCTCAGTGTGCGCCAGATCGGCGGGGCGTCCGTAGCCGTGCTCCACGGCCCACGCCGCACCTTTGACCAGGATACTGCCGACTTCGGCGCGACTGAGCTTGGCGATGGCGCCTGCGGAACCCACACCTGCCGGGACATCGCGAAAGAACTGATCAACGATACCCTTGACTCTACCGGTGATGTCGTCGGCAGTGAGCGAAGTGCCCAGCAGTCTTACTCCACAGTTGATGTCGTAGCCTACGCCGCCCGGCGACACCACGCCGGAATCCATGCGAAAAGCGGCCACGCCTCCGATGGGAAAGCCGTACCCAAAATGGATGTCCGGCATGGCCATGGAATACCGCACTATTCCCGGCAGGCACGCCACGTTGTGGACCTGCATCAGACTCTGGTCTTCGTGGAGATCGTCTATCATCTGGGAGTCGGCGTAGATTCGACCGGGTACTTTCATGTCGCCGGTGCGCGCCATCTCCCAAACCACGTCACCTTTCCGATGGAGAGGTGGGAGTGGGGTGGTGTTCATCGGTCCCTCCTGATTACTGATACTTCAGAAAACTGTCGGCGGCCGGCCGGCCGCCGGTTGCGGGTCCCCGCGATTCAGACGTCGAGAAGAATGGTTGCCCGCCACCGTCCGGTCTTCTCTTGATCTGCAGCCAACTGGTGTCTGGTCACTGCCTTGATCTCGCTGAGCAGTTCGTGCCGCCGGGGATCGAACATTTCACCCCACAGCACCGCAGTTAGAGTGAGGGGAGCGGTATTTGACACGTCCACTTGGCAGCCGGCCGCGAGAAAGTGCTCGGCATCGAAGAGAACAAGCGCTTCCGCTACCAAGCGGCGTAGCGCCTCCGCCGGAGCGGAGGCCGACGCCTGCAGTGTTTGGGTGGATCGAGGCATCACGGAATCGAGCTCCGCTATATTGTGGAACAGGGCGTACAGTGCGTGTTCGCACAGCTCCGAAAAAGATCTTCCGTGGATCTCAAAAAAAAGGTCGGCCGGATGTAGGAGCTCGGTATACACGGTCTCCGGCTCCAAGTTGCGCCAGTGGCGCGGTGGGGAGGCCGCGGCCTGCGGCCCGGCCTCCCTCTGCGTTTCGTGGCACGGATTCATCGGCGCGCTCTCAGTCAGGACGCCGTTTTGGGTGTCGTTTTAGGCTTTGCCTTGGACGTGGTCGCCCGGCGCCGCCTCAGCAGTGCTTTCTTCAGCACTTCGTCGACGTGACTCACGTAATGGAATTGGATTTCCTCAACCAATTCCGGCTTGATCTCCTCCACATCCGCCTCGTTGCGGTCCGGTAGGTAGACCGTATGGATGCCTGCGCGACGCGCCGCCAAAACCTTCTCCTTGATACCGCCTACGGGGAGTATCTGTCCGGTAAGGGTGACCTCGCCGGACAGCGCGATATCGGAATCTACCGGGCGGTTGGTTGCCATTGATGCCAGCGCAGTTGCGATGGCTACACCGGCCGAGGGGCCGTCTTTGGGCACGGCGCCTGCCGGTACGTGGACGTGAATGTCGTGCTTTTTGAAAAAGTCGGCGGCCATTCGATAGGAAGAAGCGATGCTGCGAATGTACGTGAGGGCCGCCTGTGCCGATTCCTTCATGACGTCGCCGAGTTGCCCGGTGAGGATTAGACGACCGGTCCCCGGCATTGCGCGGGACTCGATGAAAAGGATGTCGCCTCCGGTGGGCGTCCAAGCCAGCCCGGTAGCGACGCCTGGATCGGCCGTACGACGTTTCCCCTCAGCAAAGACACGCTGTTTGCCCAGATAATCGGGGATCTGTTCGGCGGCGACAACCAAGTTTTCTTTACCCTCTTCCGCCACCGTGCGTGCGAATTTACGGGCGATGGTGCCGATTTGGCGCTCCAAATTTCGTACTCCGGCTTCCCGCGTGTAGTTCTGTATCACTATGCGGATGGCGTCGTCCGTGAACTGGAGCTGTTCGGCAGTAAGGCCGTTGCGCTCGAGTTGGCGTGGAATGAGGTAGTTGCGGGCGATGTGGACTTTGTCGTCCTCGATATAACCGGCGATGCTTATTATCTCCATACGGTCCTGGAGAGGGCCGGGGATAGTGTCCAGCATGTTGGCTGTAGTGATGAACATGACCCGTGAGAGGTCGAACGGCAGGTCTAGGTAGTGGTCCCTGAAGGTAGTGTGTTGCTCCGGATCCAGGACTTCGAGCATGGCGCTCGATGGGTCGCCGCGCCAATCAGCGCCCATCTTGTCGATCTCATCGATCATGAAGACGGGGTTGTTGCTCTCAGCGTCGCGAAGGGCCCGCATGATCGTGCCGGGCATGGCTCCAATGTAGGTGCGACGGTGCCCACGTATCTCGGCTTCATCACGAACTCCGCCTACGCTGATACGGACGAACTTGCGTTCCATGGCCCGCGCAATGCTCTGGCCCAGGCTGGTCTTGCCTACGCCGGGCGGTCCCACGAAGCAGAGAATGGGGCTCCTGATCTCTTTCTTCAGCTTCTGTACGGCTAGGAACTCGAGTATGCGGTCTTTGACATCCTCGAGATCGTAGTGGTCGGCGTTCAGGACTTCGTGGGCGTGTGCGATGTCCAGGTTGTCGTCGGTGGACGTATTCCAGGGCAGCGATAATATCCAGTCCAAGTAGGTACGGATGACGCCGTATTCTGCAGCCGCAGAGGGCAACTTGGATAGGCGGTCGAGTTCGCGGCGGGCCTGTTTATCGGCTTCCTCTGGGAGTTCTGCGCTGTCGATTCGCTCGCGCAGTTCGTTGACTTCTGCCTGGGTCTCGTCGACCTCTCCCAGTTCTTCCTGGATGGTCTTGAGTTGTTGACGGAGAAAGTACTCGCGTTGGTTCTTGTCTATCTCCGACTGCACCTGGCTCTGAATTTTCGTGCCGAGTTCCAGGACTTCGAGCTCGCGGTTGAGGATGCCGGTGAGGCGGCGCAGACGCTTGGCGACGTCCACCTCCTCCAGCAGTTCCTGCTTCTCGGCCGTCTTTGTGCGCATGGTCGACGCAATGAAGTATCCCAGGGTGGCCGGGTCTTCGATGTTCACAGCGGCCATCTGCAACTCTTCGGGGAGATAGGGTACCAATTTAACTATTTGCAGGAAGATGGATACCAGGTTGCGCTGGAGGGCCTCGAGTTCCTTGCCCTCCTCAACCACGTCTGGGTACTCGTGAACACGCGCTACCAGGAAGGGTTCTTCTGATACGTACTCGGCCACGGACAGCCTTCTTATTCCCTGTACAACGATGCGAAGTGTTCCGTCCGGAGCCTTGATCATCTTCTGCACGGACACCAGCGTTCCCACGTTGTAGCAGTCCGCCGGGGTGGGCACTTCTACATCCTCCGTCTTCACGGCCACAACTGCCATGATGCGGTCTCGGGCGAGCACGTCATCGATGAGACGCACCGAGCGCGGTTGTCCCACCGCCAGGGGCATCATGGTGTCCGGGAAGACCACCGTCTCTTTGAGGGGTAGCACGGGTAGAGTGTCCGGGAGATTCTCGGTGTCGGCGATGTCAGAGGGTGTCTCTTCGTTTTCTGCAGAGCCTAGAAGATCGCCGATCATCTCCTCTATGCGATCGTTTTGGGTATGTTCGCTCACGTTGCGCTCCCCTTCTCATCCGTGTCCGGTTCGGAGTCCCTGACGTTGACAGGGATCCTCCGTAGTCCCGAATGCGGAGGCAGGGGCAGGATGACTTCCAGGAAGCCATCATCGTAACGCGCAGTGGCTTCCTGCGGGTTCACATCCACGGGAAGACTCAGCACTCGTTCGAAGAACCCGTAGTCTATTTCCATCTGTTGATAAACTTTGTCGGCACGGCTGGTATCCACGCGCTCGCCACGGATGCGGACCATGCGCTCTTCTGCTTCGAGATGGACTGAAGAAGGATCGATACCCGCCAACTCGAGCTTGATGATCAATGCCTCTCGGGACTTGCTAAGGTATACGTCGGTGTTGGGTCGAAAGGCCGTGTGTGCCGGCCTGAATACCCTGTCTGCTCCGGTGAGTTCAAGCAGTAACCTGTCGGCCTCAACTTTCAACTGGTGCAGGTTGTCGGTGTCTCTCCTGCGTTTTGGTTTCATCTGTGAACGCTTCCTGTCTGCACGTTGTCCTGCGGGATGAAAGGTAGAAGTGTCAGTATTGTATTCCCGCTTAACGCGTTATGTACACGAGCCTGGTCCCGTCAGTATCCGACCGTTTTCGACAGGCGCGGATGGGGAATAGAAGTTATCGGCGCAGACGATCGCGGTTCCCTTGCTGAAGTAGGATATCTTCCGCCCATGTGGAGTTGATTATATGCGTGCGTCACTGAAGTTGTTTCGTGTATTCGGTATTGACGTCAAGGTTCACATCACCTTCCTTTTGATTGTGGTCTACTTTGCGTACTTATGGGGCGGTGTCTACGAACCGGGCGGATGGCTGGGTGCATTTTACGGTGCGTTGCTGGTGATTCTCTTGTTCGGGTTGGTCACCATCCACGAGCTGACCCATTCGCGTGTGGCGCAGTATTTCGGTGTGGAGGTGAAGGGCATTACTCTGCTGCCCATTGGCGGAATGGCGCAGATGGCGGAGATTCCCAAAGAACCACGCAAAGAGCTGCTTATTGCCGTAGCGGGTCCCCTCTCCAACCTTGTTATCGGGTTTGCAATGGTGATCGGGGCCTTTTTCATCTATGCGCCTGGAGAGCTGGCGAGTCTAGAAGCGTTTGGTCGCATGCTGCTGGAGCCTAGTTTCAAGGGTGCCTATCTGTATCTAACAGTGGTGAACTTGACGCTGGCTGCTTTCAACCTGTTGCCGGCATTTCCGCTCGACGGCGGTAGAGTGTTCCGTGCGCTTCTGGCTATGAGGCTGGGGCGGGTACGCGCTACCCAAGTGGCGGTTCGTGTAGGTCAGGCACTGGCGCTCGGGTTGGGGCTGTGGGGCCTGTTGGGAGGTGGCATCTTCCTGCTGCTAATTGCGGTGTTCATCTTCTTTGGAGCCCAGGCGGAGGGTCGGGGAGAGGAGACGGGCAGGGTTTTGAGGCCGCTCACTGTGGGCCAAGCCGTCAATACTAATATCGAGTACGCACGCCCCACTCAGGTGGTAGGGGAGTTGGCCGCCCGCCTGTTCCACACCTACCAAGAGGATTTCTTGGTCATCAACGAAGACGGTGAGCTGCTGGGCCTGCTCACGCGCGATCGCTTGATAGATGCGTTGAGCCGGCACGGTCGATACTATCCGGTATCCCAAGCCATGCGACAGGACGTCCCCAGCATTTCGCCTTCCGAATCTGTCTACGACGCATTTGCGCGCATGCGCGGTGCCGGTCTGAAGGCGCTGCCTGTGGTGGATGACGGCCACTTAATAGGGATGCTGTCGCTGGAGGACATCAGCGAAGTGTACGCGCTACTTGCAGCTGCCGGACCGGATCTCCTCAACCAGGTACCGAATTACCGGACCCGGACGCGGAACGCATCGTAGCGGTTGCGCTGAGCGGGGCCTGACCCATCACGGGCCGGTCAGTGCCTGCAGCGTGGCGAGGACGCGCCCCAGGTCTTGTATGAGGCGACCGTATTCCGACCAGTCACCTACACGTTGCGCCTCCAGGGCGTGCGTGTAGAGTTCGGCGGCCAGCGCGATAAGCTCATTCCTGTCTGTGGGTAGGGGGTCGCCGGTGGTCTCGGTTGTGGAGTCGGTGTCAGTGGGTCCGGGGCCGGTTGTGAGCGTATCCGTTGTGTCGGTGGTGAGACTGCTTGGGCCGGTGCCCACCGTGGTGGGGACAGAGACGGTAGTGGTAGTGGTGCTGGTGGTGACACCTCCCGGCACTTCACCGCCGGAGGGACCGAGAGGAGTGCTGCCTGCATCTGCACCAAACATACGCTCCAACGCACGGGAGAGGGTTGGCTCCATGACTACTCGCTCCCCATAGCTCACGATGACACGTTTGAGCTCCGGTATGGGTTGCTGCTCTGCCTGGAGAAACAGCGGCTCCACGTAGAGGAGTGACTCCTCCACAGGGATCACGAGCAGGTTCCCTCGAATTACCTGGCTACCCGCTTGGTTCCAGAGTGCGAGCTGGGCGGAGATGACCGGATCATTGGAGATGCGGGCTTCCACCTGCGCCGGTCCGAAAACGAGCTTGTCCTTGGCCAGCTCGTAGACTAGAAGTTCGCCGTAGTGATCTCCGTCCATGCGGGCCGTCATCCAGGCCACCATGTTGGACTTCTCCAACGGTACGAACGGCTGCATGAGTAGGAATTCCTCCTCTTCCTCCCCAGGAAGAGTCATGATGGCGTAGTAAGGAGCCATGGGTATCTCTTCTGCCGAGTAGATCTCGTTGGGGATCTGCCAGACGTCCTCCTTGTTGTAGAACATCTGTGGGTCTTGCATGTGGTACACGGAGAGGACCTGCGCCTGCAGCGCGAACAAATCCTGTGGGTAGCGCATGTGCCTACGCAGATCTTCGGGCATCTCGTTTGCGGGCCGGAGCAGCCCCGGGTAGCTCTTGTCGTAAGTGGCTGCCAGCGAGTCATTGGAGTCTACCAGGTACAGGGTGATGGAGCCGTCATAGGCGTCTATAGTCATCTTCACTGAGTTACGGATGTAGTTGACGCCGTTAGAGCGAGGCTCCGAGTAGGGGAAGCGTGATGTCGTAGTATATGCGTCCCACATCCAGATGAGAGTGCCGTCGTCCCGCAGCACAATGTAGGGATCGCCGTCGAGCTGCAGGAAAGGGGCTATGACCGCCGCACGTTCGCGAATAGTGCGGCGGAACATGATGCGCGATTCGGGCGTGAGGTACTCAGAGGCAAGCAATTTGAGATCCCCGAATCGTAGGGCGAAAGCGGCTCGTTTCCAGAAGGATTCCATGGGAATGCCGCCGGTGCCCGTGTAGGTGGTGAACTGATTCTCGTCCCGACCGGGGTAGTCGAACTCCTTGGCCTTGGTATTGACAATGACGAACTCATTGCCTACTTCACCGTAGTAGATGGCGGGCCGGGTGACTTCTAGACTGGTAATGGTCTGAGGCGGTATATCACTGACGAGATACTCAGGAAGCCCGTCCGCGGTGGTGGAGTTCACCGTACTGATGACAACTCCGTAGCCGTGCGTGTAAGTGAGATGCTCGTTTACCCAGGTTTTTGCTTGACTCAATAAACTTGTATGGTCTAGTTCGCGTGCAGCCAACATAATCTGGCGATAGCGAAGGCTGACCTCGTAGCGATCTATGTCTACGTCCCGGAAGTGGTAGTAAAGCCGCAATTCCTGTTGCTGAGTGACGGCTTCGAGCAGCGGTTGCGAGTCCCAGAGCCGCATGTTGTTGATGCTTGCCCTGTTCTTCTCGATGCTTTCAGTGTTGAGGCTGGTAAGGGCCGGGTAGTAGCGGTTTTGCACGCGATCGAGTCCATAGGCAAAGCGAGTGGCATCTATGTTGTTGGCGATATAAGGGCTCTCTACTTCGATCTCGTTGGGCGACACACGATATTGCTGCACTATCGCCGGGTACACTTGGCCTGCACCAAGCCACATGAGTGTCAAGAATCCAACGGCGATGAGCGGTAGTCGCCAACCCCGATAATAGATGTTCAGCAGAAATATGATTGCGGATACCAGTGCCACCAAGGCCAGCACCCGCATCACGGGCAACTGGACGGCCGTGTCTGTGTACCCGGCTCCGAACACCACTCCGCGGGGCGAGTGCACCAACTCCCAAGAGGAGACTATGAACCCGACTGCCACGCACACCAGTAGCAGCGCAGCCAGTACGGAGATGTGCCCTTTGACGTATGGGGCAAGATGCAGGCGGTAACCCGACAGTCTTGCGGCACGATCCAGCGCGTACACTGCAAGAACTCCCAGAAAGGTGCAGATCAGCGCGGCGGTGGAGAAATCCAACAGCCGGCGAATGAAGGGTAGGGTGTGAATGAAGAAGGAGGCATCCTTTCCAAAGAGCGGATCCTGATAACCGACAGGGATGCGATGGAAGAACAGCAGAATTTCTTCCCAGCCACTTCCCTCCGCCAGGCCGAAGAACAGCGCCACCGTGAATCCCGCTGCAACGAGACCGATCCTGATCCAACGGCTTCGCCGCGCCGGGTCCCCGGCGGGCGACAGCCCGGGAAGTACGATGTTGTCGGATTCTCTTGGGGAGAGGCGTCTGGCGAGGAAGACGTTTGCCAAGAAGAGACCGGCGGCCGCCGCTCCTGCGATGGCGCCCACCAGTAGCTTGCCCCATATGCGTGCCCAGAATAGGGAAACATAGCCGGTTTCTTGGAACCAGAGGAACTCGGTCCAGAAGTTGGAGAATGTGAATGCAAGCACCACAATCGCCACCAGGACGCCGGTGAGGGCTAAGGTCAGCTTGGCCCAGCGCGGGAGACTTTGCTGCGGAGGCGAAGACGGGCGCTTGTCCTCTTGGTCGGGATCGTCGTCCGGGGGTTCCTCCTCCGGAGGGGAAGGCTCAGCAGGAGGTTTTTCCTCAGGGAGAGGACCGGAGTAGCCGGCGCGGCGAAAGGCTTCCTGCATTGCCTGACCCACCGTGGTATCCGGCCATTCGTCGGGGCCGGGTGGCTCGTATTCCGAGCTCCCGGCCCACGTCCACAGGGATGCTGGTAAGGTCGCGAATCCTTGCACGCTCTCCCTGCACCCCCCCTTCCTTGTCGCCTATAGCGACACCACCTTCTCGGACGAGATGATCAACTCCTGCATAAGAGGCATGTTACCTATCTCGCCGACTGCCAGCGTGTCTTTTATATTGTAGTAGCTCAGGCAGGTTCCGCACGTGGCAACCTTGTTTCCGTTCATTTCCAGTGCTTTTATGGCTTCGAGGACGGGGGAGTCCGGCTGGGTGAGAAGTGTCCCGCGATTATAGAACCAGAAAATAGCGGATTCCGTAAGTCTTTCGCCTATACTATTGAAGAAAGCCTGCATGAGTACCTTACCAAGTCCGGAGTCAACACCGAGTGCGTCGGAGCCGATCATCCACATTGTCGTAGCCATGGGCACCATCCTAATATGATTTTTTTATGGCAAAAGGATAACGAATAATCATGTAAATATGAACCTGCGCTATCTTGAAACTTTCTGCATAGTCGCCGAAGTGGGGAGCCTTACGGCTGCAGGACAACGGCTCGGCATAACGCAGTCTGCGGTTAGTCTGCAACTCCAGAAGCTCGAACGGGAGTTCGGAGCCCGACTCATAGATAGGAGCCGCCAGCCCGTGGTGCTGACTGCGGCCGGCGAAGCTTTGGAGAAGGAAGGACGGCAGATACTGCGGCGGTACCGTGTCGCCCGCGAGGAGGTTCAACAGTCGGCCACGGAGGTCTCAGGGGTGCTGAGGTTGGCCGCCTCTACGGTGCCGGGAGAGTACCTGCTGCCGGCAGTGCTTGCCGACTTTCATCGTCGTCATCCCCAGCCCGTTGTGGAGCTGTCGGTGCTGGATACGGCCGGTGTGTATCGGCTGCTTGCCGACGGAGAGGCCAGCTTCGGTTTCACGGGATCACGGCGTGACGACTTGGGGCTGGTCCTGGAGCCTTTTGCCCAGGACGAGATTATATTGGTGGGCCCGGCCGGCATGTCCGCCGGGTTGTACAAGCCCGCTGCGCTGGCGGAATGGGATCTTCTGGAGCGCGAGACGGGATCGGGGACTCTCGCCACTGTGACAGAACGGCTTGCGGAGTCCATGCCGGGGATGACGATGAATCCGGTCATGGTAATGGGGTCCACGCGTGCCCTGCTGGGTGCCGTTAGAGCAGGAGCAGGCGTGGGGTTCGTTTCGAAACTCGCGGCACGTTGTCAGGTAGAGGCGGGTGAAGTGACGGAGGTCCAAATCGAGGGGCTGCAAATCTCGCGGTCGCTGTGGGTGGCATATCATCCGGGTCGCGTGACCGGAGCGCTGCGGGAGGCGTTTCTCGAACATCTGAGACAGTGGCGATCGAAAGGAGGTTCTGGTCGATATGGCTAATAAGCAGTATGAGGTACCCAACATATCATGCATGCACTGCAGACGGGCCATTGAGAGCGCTCTTGGAGGTATGGCGGGCGTTGAGAAGGTGGAAGTCAACGTGGAAGATAAGACCGTAAGCGTCTCTTATGACGAGAATGCGGTTACGCCCGAGAGCCTAGAGGAGCGGCTGGCCGAGGAGGGGTACCCGGTTAAAAAGTAGACCGTCGTTATCGGCTGCAATCGGTGTGACCCCGCGGGCGGATGATCGGGCCCATGAATCTCCGTTCAGCGGGCAGGCTTCAACACATAGGTGGTAGTCTCCTGTGGCAGTGAGATGGAGTTGAGGTCCAGGACACTGGAGCCCACCTGCACCACGCGCGTCTGTGTGGCTAGAAAGTCATCCACCGGAGTGATGGGAAGCGAGCAACTCTCATTACGGTAGTGCATGGGCACTACAATGGAGGGTTGGAGGGCGCTCACCACTTTGGCTGCTTGGGCGGCGTCGATTGTGTAGTATCCGCCTACCGGGATGAGCAGCACGTCTACGGCCCCAATGTCCTCACGTTCCGCAGCGCTCAATGGATGGCCCAAGTCGCCTAGGTGTGCCACGCGCAGCCCATCGGCCTCGAGCACCATCACCGTATTTTCGCCTCGCTTGGTACCGCCGGCATCATCGTGTTTGGTGGGTATGCCCTGTATGGAGACTGTCCCCACCGACAGCTCGCGGGGGTGTACCGCCGTAAGAGGGTTTCCCGGGATGGTGTCAACAGCGCCGTGGTCGTCATGAGCGTGACTTGCGAGTGCTGCATCCGCGGTCTCTGCGATGGGGTCGTAGGTCAGTTCGTCGCCGAATGCGCCGGCACGATAGGGGTCCAAAATGATCCGTGTTTCGTCTGAAGCCTCCAAGAGGAAGGCGGCGTGACCGTACCAAGTGAGTCGCATTGTAGTCCCTCCTTTTTTACAGCCCAGCGGCCGTGTGCACACCGATTTTCTCCCCCACGGTTAGATGCGCCTCTCTTGGGGTACCAAACCAGCGTGGCGCGATGGTCATCTCCAGTGTACCCTGGACCTCTCCGAGAAAACGGCCGGGCGGCCGGGTCTCGGAATTGAAAGGGGGAGGTGCGGTGGTTGCAATCATACCCCAGGGGGTATACTAACCACTGAGGGCGCATGTTGACAACAGCGGATTGAACGAGGAGACGATCGATGGCAAGTGAACTCGTGAAAGAACTGGATGCCCAGACGTTTGAGTCAGATGTGGTCAATGCTTCGGGTCGCGTGGTTGTGGATTTCTGGGCGCCGTGGTGCGGTCCGTGTCGCATGGTGGGTCCGGTCCTAGAAAAGATGGCCTCTGATCACGCCGGGAAGCTGACCGTCGCTAAGATCAACGTGGACGAGAACCAAGACCTTGCGGCGCGTTTTGGAATCATGAGCATCCCCACGGTCATCCTCTTCGAAGACGGCAAGGTCAAGGTCCAGATTGTTGGCGCCCGTACGCAGAAGGATTATGAAAAGGAGTTCGGCCTATAAGGGCGCAATGGGAGAGTGGAGCCCGGCCGCGCGGAGCGCATCGGGCGGAGGTGAGTATGGACAAGGTAACCAGCAAAGAAATTGTGATAGTGGGGTCACGGGCGTTTGATGCCTGTCACTCTGTTGGTTGAGGGCCGTCTCTGTCTCTGGAAGAGACAGTCGCTTATATCAATCGGTATTTGAGTGAGGACTACGACGAAAGTGTGCGCGTGGCGTACCTTGATGTGGACGATGCTGCTTTGTCCAATTATCCAACACTAGAAGAAGCCGTAAAGGCGAACCACAGGCTTCCTCTGGTGCTGGTAGGTGATGAGATCAAGACTCCGTGGTCCTTGTCGTTCTCATGGATTGTGAATGAGCTCAAAGGCCTGGGGGTGGTGGACTAGTGGCGTCCTACGATCTCCACTGCTGCTTGTGTGGGAAGGATTTTGACATCTTTGTCCAAGGCTTCTTGAAGGACGAACACAAGGTGTGCCCAGAGTGTGGCGGCAGGGAAGTGGAACAGAAGTTCACCGCCGGTTTTATGACTGGGGCGGGCGCTGGGGCGTCCACCGGCGGCGTGTCCAGTTGCTCGAGTCACTCATTTGGCTGAGCTCATTGAGAGGAACCCGTCGGGTTCCCTCGCTTCTTCGGGGCGGCGCCACGGCCGTTGAACGGCCGTGGCGCCGCCGCCGTACCGGTTCTCCCTTGATAGCGCACCAGCGTGTGTCCTGAACTCTTTCACGTCGGCCCTTTCACAGTCCAAGCCTATGGCTTGATGATGGCGCTTGGATTTTTTGCGGCCGGTGCCCTGACGGCATGGGGATTCCACCGCCGCGGGCTCTCCACAGACACGGTATACGTGGTACTGATTGCTGCTGTGGTAGGCGGCTTGGTGGGCGCTAAGCTCAATTACATCATCATCGAGCCTGAGTTCCGGCTGGAATCGTTGCTCAATGGCCGCGGTTTCGTTTGGTACGGCGGCTTCGTTGGTGGCACTGCGGGAGTGGTGACGGTGTTGTTGGTCACCCACGCGCCGTTGGGCCCGGCGGTGGATGCAATTGCACCGGGATTGGCGGTTGGGTATGGTCTGGGGCGGATTGGTTGTTTTCTCAACGGCTGTTGCTATGGTGGCGCATCGGGGCTGCCGTGGGCCGTGGCATTTCCCTTGGGTTCCCCTCCGACGAATTTGCTTGTTCATCCTACCCAGTTATATGAGAGTCTGGCGTCGTTTGGTATCGCTGCCGTCCTTGTCTTTGTTGTGCATAGTCAAGTGCAGCGTGCGGGGTCTCTGTTTGCCTGGTACATGATCATGGCCGGAGTGGAGCGTTTTCTCGTGGAGTTCCTGCGCAACAACGAACGCTTATGGGCGGGACTAACCCTGCAGCAACTTGTCAGCGTAGGACTCGTGCTGGCCGGGATTGTGCTGCTTATGCGGCTTAGGGTTGTTTCTGTTGATCTGCAGCGGGTTGCTTTGGATGAAGATCTGCCCCAGTGTGGTAAGAGGAGTTGATGAGAGATGAAGATGATCCCGAAAGAGAGACGAACGCGAAGCCCGCAACGGTCTCAGGGTGGTGTGAGTGCTTCCAGAATACTTCTTGGCCTGGCATCCGTCGCGTTGCTGGTCTTGATGGTTGGTACGGGGGCCGGTTGTGGTGGCGTTGCTACCGTTACCACAGACGCAGACTCCAGTCCTGAAGTCGGTGGGACACTTGCAGCGGGTGGTACAGCGAGCGGGCGGAAGCCGGCGGCGGACTTCTCTGGAGTCACTACGGCGGGACAAGAAGTGTCGTTGGGTGGCTATGCGGGGCGTCCTCTGGTATTGGCCTTCTGGGCCAGTTGGTGAGGGGCTTGTCGGGAGGAGACTCCTGAACTCGATAGGTTCTATCGAGAGAACAGCGCCGAGGCGGGACTTCTTATCGTGGCTCTGCGGGACGCCGAAGACAATGTGGCGCGGGCGCTGGTTGGGACCGACCCGGGCCTACCGGTTCTTATTGACCAGAAAGGGGAATTGGCATCTAGGTACGGTGTGCGTGCCATCCCCACTACAATAATTGTTGATGCGGCGGGCGGTCTTGCTGACACCAAGGTGGGAATGGTGGCGGCTTCCTCTCTAAAGGCGATGGTAGATGCAGCTAGGTGACGGACTGGGCTTTGGAGCCTTCTGGCTTTCGCTGGTGGCAGGGGCCGCCAGCTTTCTCAGTCCCTGCGTTCTCCCTCTGCTGCCGGGCTATCTCTCGTTTGTCTCCGGTGTGTCTGTCGATGAGCTGCAGGCCGGACGAAGACGCGTTCTTCCTGCGACTCTGGCATTCGTCTTGGGGTTTGCCGTCGTGTTCACGGCGGCGGGTGCAGGAGTGGCTTTTGTCGGTGAGGCTATTCGTGCTTATGAGCGCCAACTCCAGATTGCAGCCGGTATCTTGCTAATTGTGTTGGGGCTGCTGGTGGCGGGCGCCATACCCTCCGGTCAGCTGGAAAGAGAGCGTCGGGTTTTGCCCTTTCGGTCTCCGAAAGGGATCGTGGGCGCTATGCTCACGGGCTTTGCCTTCGCGTTGGGTTGGACGCCATGCGTGGGCCCTATTCTGGCATCCATTCTAACGCTTGCTGCTTCGGGCAGAGACCCGTTGGGAGGAGCGCTACTCTTATTCGTATATTCTGTGGGGCTGGGAGCACCCTTTGTGGTGGCGGGTCTCTTGTTCTCGAAGCTGTTGAATGTTCTAGATTGGGCGAAGAGACATGTTAGGGCGATACGTATCGTGTCGGGAGTATTGCTGGCGGGTTACGGCGTGCTCATTATTTTAGGTCGCCTGGGTTGGCTCAGCGGGTTGTTGGGGGGATCCACTTTGTTCCAGTTGTAGGGGGACGGCCTAGACCGACGGGACGAAAGGTAAAGGGTGGTTGTGGAGCCGTCGGTGCCCGAGGCGCGGAAGGCGAAGACTTCTAGATCAACACGTCGATCGCGCCGGGCTCTAGAGACACGTGGAATGGCGTGTAGCCGGGTTGCTCGCCATCGAGATCCAGTGGCGACGGTACGGCCGATTCCACGGAGACTTCACGACCGCGAAAGATGGAGACTTTGGGGTGTCGCACGTGGGTGCCTCGATAGAGGTGGGGCAACTGAGTGATCAGGTCGGCTTTGTTGATATCGCCCACTACCACGATGTCCAGGAAGCCGTCGTCGAAGCGTGCCGCTGGAGCGATTCTCAGGCCGCCTCCAAAGTAGTTGCCGTTGGCGATGACGGCCGTGGCCGTTGGTCCTTCGTGAATGATAGTGGAGTCCACCACGATCTTCATAGGCGTGTTCGCATAGGTCCAGAACGAAGTCAATGAGCCCCACAGGAAAGCTATGGTCCCACCCAGGGGCTTCCGGGATTGATTGACACGCTCCACTACCACACCACCGAGTCCGGCGTCGGCGACATTGATGAAGGCACGGTCGACAGACGTGCGGCTCGGTGCGGAGAAGGTGGAATGGGCGACATCGATGGCCAGGCGACGGTCGGCCTTCAGGCGCGCCACAGCCTGTTCGATGCCGGGGCGCATTCCCAGCGCTCGTGGGAAGTCGCCCCCGCTCCCCCTGGGCAGTGACGCCAATGCCGGGCGATCTTGGCGCGGAAGCTGCAGTAGACCGTTGGCTACTTCATTTGCCGTGCCGTCGCCACCTACGTACAGGACGACGTGGTATCCCGACTCGCCCGCTTTGTGGGCAAGGGCTGTGGCGTGATTCGGTCCTTCCGTAATGTGAACGTCTAGAACGAAACCCGCTGTGCGCAGGGCGGCTTCGGCCCGTGGCCACAGGCGGGCGGTGGATCCCCCGGCCGATGCCGGGTTGACCACTACAGAAATGGATCGGCACTGTCTAGACATCACGTCTCACTTAATCACATCGCCTGTCGTATTGGCGCCGGGATTTTCCGACGATTGCATGTTGTAACCCGATCGAAAGGCAGAACTGCGAAACACAAGTCTTTAGAGCCCGCATATCGGCGAAAAACACTATAAAATAGGTATATATATACGAATTTCGATGGAAACGGGGATGGAGTGGACGAAATCGATAGATTAATTCTACGAGCGCTGCAGGAAGACGGCCGCACGTCCTTCACCGATATTGCGCGCCACGCGGCAGTATCGGAGACAACCATACGGGCTCGTTACAGAAATCTCACCGATCAGGGCATAGTGCGCACCGTGGGGGTGGTAGATCCGCATTCCTTGGGATTCCTGGCGCCGGCCATCCTGGGGGTTGTGGTGACGCCTGGTTACGGCGATGCGGTTGCCCGTGCCATAACTGCCATGCCCGAGATCAGCTACGCGGTACTGACCTTGGGCCGATTCGACCTCATCGTGGAGGTTTTCTGCCGTGATCTACCGCATCTCACGGAGTTTGTTATGGGCACGATCCACTCTGTCCCCGGAGTGGTTCGAACCGAAACGTTGATGATTGCGCGGAGCTACAAGCTGGCCTATCGCTGGGCTTTGACAATGGAAACGGACGAGGAGTCGGGTGGAGAGGAGGGAGTGATGTCGTGAATACGAACAGGAAGTGTTTGGGGCTGCGTCGTGAGGATAAGAGCGTGTGGGAAAAGCGGGTGGCGGTCACTCCCCAGGACGCTGGGACTTTGAGGAAAGCCGGGATCGATGTAGTGGTTCAGCCCTCTTCTCTCCGAATATTTTCCGATGAGGAGTTTCTGGCGGTAGGAGCCTTGGTGCAGGAGGATCTGGGAGCATGTCCGATTGAAATAGGCATCAAAGAGATGAAACCGGAGACCTTCCGGCAGGGAGGAACGTACGTCTTCTTCTCTCATACCATCAAGGGTCAGTCGTACAACATGCCCATGCTGAAGCGTCTCATGGACTTGGGTTGCAACCTAATCGACTATGAGAAGGTCACGGACGAAAATGGGAAACGCCTCATCTTCTTTGGGAACTTCGCGGGTATGGCCGGAATGATGGAGACTCTCGTGGCGCTGGAGCGGCGGATGGCATGGGAGGGTATGGCGACACCGTTGGCGGCGCTCAAGCGGCCACTCGAGTATCATAACTTGGAGGAAGCTAAGGAAGCGGTGCGCGTTGTGGGTGACGGCATTCGTACCGAGGGATTTTTGCCGGAGCTCGCTCCCGTTGTTTGCGGTTTTGCGGGATATGGAAACGTGGCACGGGGGGCGTGGGAGATTTTAGATCTTCTTCCCGTGGAGGAGGTCCCGCCGGGGCGGTTGGCTGAGCTCATTGAGCGAGGCGATGCGTCTCGTCACTGTGTGTACAAAGTAGTCTTCCGGGAGGAGGATACGGCTGAGCCGCTCCAAGCGGCGGCCGCCTTCCGGTTACAAGACTATTACCAACGTCCGGATCGCTATCGCGGAGTCTTTGAACGGTACGTTCCGTATCTGACGATGCTCGTCAACTGTATCTACTGGGAGGACAAGTATCCTCGGCTGATCACCAAGAAAGGGTTGCGGCAACAATGGGAATGTGGGTCTCAGCGGTTGAAGGTGATCGGGGACATCAGCGCCGACCTGGAAGGTGCCGTCGAGTGCACCGTACGAATCACTGATCCCGGCGCACCCTACTTCGTCTACGATCCGTTGACGGGTGGTGTTTCGGGCGGTGTGGAGGGTAGGGGGGTGGTGGTGATGTCGGTGGATATCCTCCCGAGCGAGTTGCCCAGGGATGCTTCAGTGTACTTCAGTGGAGTACTCAGGCGCTTCATCCCGGCGCTGGTTCACGCGGACTACTCTGTGTCTTTTGGGGATCTCGATCTGCCGCCTGAGATCAAACGGGCTGTGATTGTCTATCACGGACGACTTACGCCTGATTTCGAGTATATGGAGCAATTCCTGTGAGGGGCGGCGCAGGCGGAGCCGGCGCCGCCCCACCTGACTGCAGACAAGCGCGCGGAGGTGCTCGATGAAGAGGATACTTGTTCTGGGAGCCGGCATGGTGGCCGGAGCCCACGTGCAATATCTTCTAGAACAACCCGGCTTCCACGTAACCGTAGCAACCCGGACGGTGGAAAAAGCCGAGAAGATCGTTGGGGATCATCCCCGAGGCCAGACACGTGCACTGGACTTGACTGATGATAGAGCTTTGGAAGCCGCTATTGCCGAGCATGACCTTTCTGTCAGCCTTTTACCCTTTGCCTATCATCCCATTGTGGCGCAACACTGTGTCGGGCACGGCAGGCACATGGTAACTACGTCGTACGTGAAAGATGAGATGGCGGCTCTTGACGGTGCTGCGCGTAGGGCCGGTGTGATCTTATTGAATGAGATCGGGGTGGATCCAGGAATTGACCACATGACGGCCATGCGTGTAATCAACGAGGTGAAGCGGCGGGGTGGTCGTGTGGTCTCGTTCACGTCGTGGTGTGGGGGGTTACCGGCGCCGGAGGTCAACGACAACCCCTTCGGATATAAGTTCTCGTGGAGTCCGCGCGGAGTCCTACTGGCCGGTAAGAACCCTGCCCTCTATATGCACGGCGGCAGGAAGGTGCTCGTTGCGGGTGAAGAACTGTTTCAACATCGATGGGACGTGCCCGTAGACATAGAAGGCACCACCATAATGTTAGAAGGCTATCCGAATCGCAACAGTCTCCCGTACATGGCTACTTATGGTATAGGGGGGGCTGCACACATGTTCCGGGGCACGCTCCGCAACAGGGGTTGGTGTCGGATCATGAGTAAGGTGCTCGAGCTGGGATATCTGGGCGAAGAGGAGCGGAACGATCTGACCGACAAAACCTATGCGGACTTCACGGCGGAACTGGTAGGGGCTGCCACAAATTTTGCCAGAGGTCCCTCCACGAGCGATACCGGTGCCTCGACAACCGGTGCGGATAAGACGGCGGATGCAATCGGCACGGGGTCGGCGGCGGATGTGCGTGCTCTGGTTGGGCAGAAGCTGAACTTGGATGCGGATTCGTCTGAGCTTCTGGCCATGGAGTGGCTGGGTCTCTTTGACAACGATCCCCTGCCTATCTCTCAAGGGGCGCCGGTGGACGTTTTGACGGCCCGCATGTTGGAGCGCATGAGTTACCAATCGCAAGAACGAGATATGTTGGTACTCAAACATGAATTCGTCGCCGAATACGGAGATTTCAAAGAGAAGATCACCTCCACCATGATCGATTTTGGTGTTCCCGGAGGCTTCAGTTCCATGAACAGAACGGTGGGTCTGCCGGCGGCCATTGGCGCTCGGATGATCCTGGAGGGGAGGGTTCACGCCACCGGTGTGCAGGTTCCGGTAGTGCCGGAGATATACGAGCCGGTGTTGGCAGAGCTGGAGAGGCTGGGGATCCATTTCCACGAGATCTGGGAAAGACTAGAGTAGGTACTGAAACAGTGTGTTGTTGGGGCGGCCCCGGCGCCTGCAGGCGCCGGGGCCGCCCCCCAGTCAAATGGGGGGGTTCCTCTGTGGTGTATGAGGACATCAGGCTTGAAGGTCACATAATTGACTCCATGGTCCTCCCCCGGGTCCTGGACGACATCCTCGACCTGGGTGGGGATTTTCGTTTTCTTAGCTTCCGTGTTGGTCGTGAAAAGTTTGACTACTCACGGGCGCTTATACGCGTGAAGGCCGCCGGCGAAGTCCAGCTTGAAGCCATTCTCAGCCGTCTCCAGCGTCACGGGGCGCAGGCCGTGGAACAGGTTGATGCTCAGCTGGCTCCGGCTCCCGTCGATGGTGTCTTTCCCGAGGGCTTCTACAGCACCACCAATCTGGAGACTTTTGTGAGAGTGCATGGCCGCTGGGTGCCGGTGGCCCATCCGGAGATGGATTGCGGGATCCGTTTGATCGCTACTGATGAGACCGCCGAGGCCAACACCATCGAGACCGACATCGCTGAGACTGTTCCCATTTCTCAGGTCAAGAAAGGGGACTTTCTGGTAGTGGGTCGGAGAGGTGTTCGTGTGAGGCCGATGGAGCGGTCGCGGGAAGCGCGTACCTTCGAATTCATGAGCTCGTCGGTGTCCTCAGAGAAACCCAAACACCTCGTCATAGGCGAAGTCGCCGGACTCATGCGCCGGATGCGCGATACAGGTCGCAAGATACTTGCGGTGGTGGGTCCCGCGGTGGTGCACACGGGTGCGGCGCCGGCCCTCGCCGGCATGGTCCGTGACGGTTGGGTCGACGTGGTATTTGGTGGCAACGCCGTCGCTGTGCACGATATCGAGGTGTGTCTCTACGGTACGTCTCTCGGCATCAACTTAGAGAGGGGGCTGTCGGAGGAGGGTGGACACGAGCACCATCTCCGGGCCATCAATCGCGTGCGGGCCTGTGGGAGTATCTTGCAGGCGGTCGAGCAGGGGGTGGTGGATCGCGGTCTCTTCTACGAGCTGGTGAAGGCGGGTGTTCCGTATGTACTCGCCGGCTCCATCCGCGACGATGGCCCGTTGCCCGAAGTGCTGACGGACGCTATGGAAGCTCAGCGGGCCATGCGTGAGTACGCCCGTCAGGCGGGCATGTGCCTCATGTTGTCCACCATGCTGCACTCCATCGCCGTCGGGAACCTGCTGCCTGCGTCGGTGCGCACCGTGTGCGTGGATATCAACCCGGCTGTAGTGACCAAGCTATCGGATAGGGGTAGTTTTCAGACCATCGGTATCGTGACCGATGTGGGACTTTTTTTGGGCGAACTGGCGCAGGATCTTGCTTCTTAGCCGGACGGCCAACGGATGGAACCGGGGACCTGGTCTCTCTCGTCATACGGACATACGTGAGAGGGGGAGGTCATGAACAGGTCAACATCCACGGGAGCGTCGTCGGCAGTAGTCACTTCAGGCCGGTGTAGGCTGCAACGGCGGGCTCGGCTGACTACGGTCGGGATTGTTGGCGTTGTTGTTCTTCTTGTGGCTGCGTTGGTCTGGGTCTCCGGGTGTGGTACGGGCGATGGTGGCGCAAAGATGTCGGGGGAGGACGTCTCGGAGGCCACCGTTTACTACAACACTTCCATTACGGGGGCGGCGCGCGGAGATTATGTCGCTGAAGAGAACGGCGCCGAGGCCATGGCGCCTTTTGTGCCCATCTCTCCGTACGGCGCGGAGGATGGCGTTATCGCGCATAGATCCAACCAGAAAGTTATCACCAACGCGTCCCTGCAGGTGGAAGTGGAGGAGGGCACGTTCCAGACGGCTTTTGAACAGACTCGCCTCCTGGCGGATAAGTATGGCGGGTATGTAGTGTCGGCCAACTCCAGCGCGTCCGGCAAGGAAAGCGTCATGCGTAGCGGCGTGGTGACTATCCGCGTGCCCAGCCAATCCCTCAACCTCGCGCTGGAGGATGTCCTGAGATTGGGAAAGGCAACCGCCCAGCAGGTCGACTCACAGGACGTGACTGAAGAATATGTGGATCTGGAAGCGCGTCTCAAGAATGCTCAAACTCAGGAGCAGGCACTCCTCTCTTTGATGGGCCAAGCAGGCACAGTGGAGGAGACCCTTAGGGTTCGCGATGTGCTCTACTCGGTTCAGCGTGAGATCGAACAGCTGAAGGGTCGCTTGGCCTACTTGGAGGAGCACTCCAGTTTCTCTACGCTGACAGTGAGTCTATATGAGTCGGGTGCAGTGGCCACGAAGAACGGTGGATGGGGCTTCATTCAGGCGCTCAAGGATGCCGTTCGGGCTCTGGTGCGCACGGTAAATGAACTCCTGGTCTTCCTCGGCGGTGCGTTACCCGTGCTGGTCCTGTTGGCGCTGATTGGGTGGGTGGTCTACCTTATAACGCGGGCTGTGTTGCGGCAGCGAGACCGGCGTCGTAGCGGGCAGATACGGGCATACCAGGCGCAACAGGCAGCGTATCATGCGGAGCAGAGTACTGCTGAATCTCAAGCGAGTGCGGCTCCTGAAGCAAAGCGGCCGGGGGCAGGATCGCCCTCGTGAGGGCCCATAGAAGCGGCGATCCACACGTCGTCCGCATCTGAGTGTATACTTCGCTCTCCGCGTCCGGGTGTCGCTGGGCGGCCGGCGTGGAAGCCGGTGGTGATGTGAGCTCCACCGGCCGAGCGTGCGGGGGACGCACGCGTACATAACACCCCTGCTCTGGCAGAGAGGCCGGGGCCGCTTAGTCCGAAGGAGGTGAACCCTGAACAGCTATGAGCTGATGATGATCATGCATCCTGATGCCGAAGACGAGACGCGCGCAGCGCTCCTCGATCGGGTTCGGGAGATCATCACAAACGAACAGGGCACAGTCGGTAAGACCGACGAATGGGGCAAGAGGCGTTTCGCCTACGAGATTGACCATATCAATGAGGGCTACTATTACGTGATGTACTTCAAAGCTGAGCCTAAAACGCTCGACGAAATCACGCGGGTCCTCAAGATCGCCGACACCGTGCTCCGTGCCATGCCGGTGCGTATGCCTGAGAAAGGCGGCATCGCCAGTGCAGATATTGCACCTGTCGCGGACGACGTACCAGACGAGGAGTAAGTCATGGCCAGGGGTTTCGCTCATGCCACCCTCGTGGGCAACCTAACCCGGGACCCGGAACTGCGTCAAACGCCAAACGGCAAGAGCGTCTGCCAATTGGGCGTTGCGGTGGGCAGGTCCTACAAGGACGCATCGGGGCAATGGGTGGAAGCCACCAGCTTTTTCGACGTGGTGGTCTGGGGCCAACAGGGTGAGAACTGTGCCAAGTATCTCACCAAAGGCCGTCCGGTGGCTGTAGAGGGGCGTCTGGAACAGCGCAGTTGGGAGGCGCAGGACGGCACCAGGCGCAGCAAGGTCGAGATCGTCGCCAACTTGGTGGTATTTCTGGGAAGCCCGAGTGGGCAGGGCGGTGACGCTGGTGGCGGAGGTTACTCCGGTCAACGGAGTAGCGGTTATACGCCTCCCTCCGATTTGGCGCCGGCCAACGATTTCAAAGACATCGATTTCGGCGAAGAGGACGATATCCCCTTCTAGCCGTTTCAGGAGGTAAGAGTACGTGGCATTCGCCAGGAGGCGTCGCCCGCGGCCGGCGTCAGGTTCGCGGAGACGTAAGTACTGCTATTTCTGCAAAGAGAAGGTCGAACTTATCGACTACAAGGATTTCAATGGGTTGCGGCGGTATATGTCGGATAGAGCAAAGATCAGGTCGCGTCGTACTACCGGGGCGTGCCGGCGTCATCAGCGACAGATCGCTTTGGCCATCAAGCGGGCGCGCGAGATGGCGCTGCTCCCGTATTCCAGCCGGTAGAGACGCGTCGCCTCGCTCAGGTGAGGAACGGTGAGAGCGCTCACCGCCTCGGCTGCGGTGGACGCGGGCAAGGGAGCGGCGCTCACGGTAGTGCTGTCTTTGCTGGTGAGTTTTGTGCCGGTCATCTCCGTGCTCCTGATTCCCCTACTCCCTCTACCCGCGTCCTACGTCACTGCCAAGTGGGGTGCCAGGACGGGCTTCGTGCTGACGCTGGCGGCATCGGTGCTCAGTTGGCTGTTCGCCGGACCCATGAGCGGCGTATTTACGCTCATGCTCACCGGAGGTTTGGGGGTCGTGTTGGGGATGGGCCTGCGCCGCAACTGGGGCATTTCGCGACTACTGTGGGCGTCGACGGTTGCGGCGGGGCTGGGATTAGCGGCTTGGCTTGGTTTATCGTGGTTCCTGTCAGGGCTGACACCGGCTCAACTGGCCACTATCGCGGAGACTTCATTTCAGACGGTCAGTGGGATGTACGCAGGAGCGGGAGTCGACCAGGCGGCTATCGAGGAGTCGTTGGCCGCTACTCGTCGCTTGGTTGCTCTGCTGCCCTACCTAATGCCGGGTATCATCATGTCCCTGGGATTGGTGCTGGGAGTGGTTGCTGTGGCATTGGCAGCGGTGATACTGCCCAGACTGGGCAGGGTGTTGCCGGTGCCGGAAGGTATGTCTCTGCGTTGTCTGCGGTTGCATTGGGTTACACCGTACGGATTCATCTTGGGGCTGGTACTGATTATGGCGGGGTCTTGGGTGGGAGACGCCGGCCGGTGGCTGTGGTTGGCCGGGATAAATCTCACACTGGTTTTCGTCACGGTATTTTTCGTGCAGGGTGTGGCGTTGACACAATGGCTGGTGGAAGTGCGGGCTCGGAGTGCCGGCCAACGGGCGGGAATGTACGCGCTGGCGTTGGTAGGCCAATTCCTATTTCTTTTGCTCACATGGGTGGGTTTGCTGGATATCTGGCTGGATTTTCGCATGCGCTATAGCCGGCGTCGGCCCCAGGTATCCGACGGCGAGTCGGTGGGGTCGAAGCGTGACGGAGATGAGGAGGAAACCGAATGGAAGTGATACTGCTCAAGGACGTGGAGAAGCTTGGAGCCAAGGGCGAAGTAGCAAATGTGGCCGATGGTTATGCCCGCAACTACCTGTTCCCGCGGTGTTTGGCTGAAGTTGCCACTCCTGCCAGAGTGGCAGCGGTGCAGAGCCTGCTGGAGGCCAGGCTGGAACAGGAACGCCGTGAGGCAGAGCAGGCCGCCGAAAACCGGGAGATCCTGGCGCGGACGGTCTTGACCATTACTGCTCCTGCCGGCCAAGGTGAAAAGTTGTTCGGTTCAGTGACCAATGCCGATGTGGCGTCGGCCTTGTGGTCGGCACGCAAGATCCGGATTGACAAGCGGAAGGTGCTTCTGGAGGATTCCATCAGGACTCTGGGTACACACATGGTCATGGTGGAAGTACATCAGAGCGTAGAGCCGGTGGAAGTCAAGGTTATCGTGGTCCCAGAGGGTGATTAGGTAGGAACAGCAAAGGGGGAAGCGACCTCCCATGACGGGCAGAGTACGGCAGAAGTCTGTGATGCCGGCCGACAACCTCGAGCCGGCGCATCTGCCTCCTCAAAATCTCGAAGCGGAGACGTCGGTGCTGGGATCGGTTATGGTGGCGCCCAACCTCATCGCGGGTGTCACCGAAGTCCTACGTCCTAAGCACTTCTATCGTCTATCTCACCAACGTATCTACGAGGCCGTCGAAGAGCTGTACGCGCGCGGCGAGCCAATCGATCCCATTACCGTCTCCGAAGAGTTGATACGGCGAGGAACGCTCGAGTCGGTGGGTGGCCGGGCGTACGTACACAGTCTTGTGTCATCAGTGCCGGCGGTCACCAATGCGCGTCATTACGCCGAGATCGTCAAAGACAACTACCTGCTGCGGTCGCTTATCTCGGTGGGGTCAGATATCGCGGAGCTGGGTTATCGGGGGCAGGGGGCACCGCGTGATCTCATCGACCGCGCGGAACAACTCGTCTTTGAGATTTCTCAGACCAAAGCTACGGAAGACTTCAGTCCCCTCGGCGAGCTGATCAACGAAAGCTTCGTCGAGTTGGAGAGGGTCATGTCCGAGGGGCGGCACAGCGCGGGCATCGAGACGGGTTTTCGTCGGCTGGACGAGATCATCACCGGACTCCAGCCCGCCAACCTGGTTATTCTCGCGGCCCGACCGTCCATGGGCAAGACGGCGCTGGCCCTAAACATCGCCCGTAATGTGGCGGTGGATCGGGGCAAGGGTGTGGCTATATTCTCGCTTGAGATGTCCAAGATGGAAGTAGTGCAACGCATGTTGTGCTCTGAGGCTAAGGTAGACAGCCATCGTCTCCGTCACGGTCAGCTGCAGACGTCGGATTGGAGCAAATTGACCTCGGCCTGCGCCCCGTTGTTCAAGGCCCCCATCTTCATCGACGACACGCCCTCATCGAACATGATGGAGATCAGGGCCAAGGCTCGTCGCCTCAAGTCGCGGGAGAAGAACTTGGGGCTGGTCATCATCGACTACCTGCAGCTCATGATGGGAGACGCCACTGCGGAGAATCGCCAGCAGGAAGTGTCGCTTATATCACGATCTCTGAAGATCATGGCGCGAGAATTGTCGGTGCCGGTCTTGGCTTTGTCGCAGCTGTCGCGGCAGGTGGAGCAGCGCTCGGGAAATAAGCCGGTGCTATCGGATCTGCGTGAATCAGGATCTATCGAGCAGGATTCGGACGTGGTCATCTTCATCTATCGCGACGAGGTATACAACAAGGAAAGCTCGGATCGCGGTATTGCTGAGATTATCGTGGGCAAGCAGCGCAACGGTCCTATCGGTAGCTGTCGCCTGGCGTTTATCCAGAACCACACTCGTTTTGCCGATCTGCCCGAAGATCAGCGAGGTGACGGTGGTTAGAGCGGCGGTGCGGGGGGAGCGATATGACGTTGTTGTGGTGGGTGCGGGGCCGGCCGGTATCTTTGCTGCTTTGGAGCTCTGCGAGCGATCGGATCTGAACGTCCTTGTGGTAGAGAAGGGTGCCGATCTTTCCCAGAGGTCGTGCCCTGCTCGATACACCGGTCGCTGTCGTCGTTGTGAACCATGTGACATCACTTCTGGATGGGGAGGTGCGGGCGCCTTCTCAGACGGTAAGCTCACCCTCAGCGCCGAGCTGGGAGGTTGGCTTGGCGAGTATGTGTCGCGCGCTGATCTGGAAGCACTGCTTTCCGACGTGGATCAGATATGGTGCCGGCACGGAGCCCCTGACGCTGTGTTTGGCGATGACATGAGCGCAGTGCAGGAGTGGCGCACGCGGGCCATGCGCGAGGAACTGAAGCTGCTGTATTCGCCCATTCGTCACATGGGGACGGAACGCTGTGTAGAGGTGCTCGAAAGCATGCGTAGGGCGTTGAACGGCAGGGTGAAGGTGGAGACGCAGACCACTGTTGCGTCTCTTCTCACGGATAGTGGAGCCGTACAGGGCGTAGTTCTCGATTCGGGGCGCGAGGTGGAGGCACGGGCCGTGATTGTCGCTCCAGGGCGGGAAGGCGCGGAGTGGTTGAAGTCCCAGGCCGAGAGGTTGGGTCTGTCTGTTGTCAGCAATGCCGTCGATATCGGCGTGCGTGTGGAATTGCCGGCCCTGGTCATGGAGGAGATGACGGCCGAGCTGTACGAACCCAAGCTCTTGTTCACCTCTCACCGGTTCGAAGACCAGGTTAGAACGTTCTGCGTGAATCCGCACGGCGTGGTGTGTACAGAAAGCTACGGCGATGCGGTCACCGTCAACGGTCACTCCTATGCTGATGCTGAGCGCAAAACGTTATACACCAACTTTGCGCTTCTTGTCTCTACGCGCTTCACGCATCCTTTCAACGAACCTATCGTTTACGGCAAGTCCATAGCTCGTCTGGCCAATGTGTTAGGCAAAGACATCATTGTGCAGCGTTTGGGAGATCTGCGGGCCGGACGCCGTTCCACGGCGGCTCGGCTTGCACGGGGTAACGTAGAACCTACTCTGCCCGACGCCACCCCAGGTGATCTCAGTTTTGTGCTCCCTTATCGGCTCCTTCAGGACATAATCGATATGCTGAATGCCATGGACCGCCTGCTGCCGGGTGTTGCCAGGAGGGATACCCTCTTATACGGGGTAGAGGTCAAGTTTTATTCTTCGCGGCTGGAGCTGGACCAAGGTCTACAGACCGGTATCGCCGGACTGTACGCCGTGGGCGACGGCGCCGGCGTGACGCGTGGCCTGATGCAGGCGTCGGCGTCGGGATTGCTGGCGGCTCGGGCGGTACTTTCCTCGCTGTCCGCTGCAAAGAGTGAGGAGTAGTCTTTCCAGTAGCCTGCATTAGTAGGTTACACTATGCGGGTCGTGACCCGCATTTGTGGATAGGGCCGACAGTCTCGCAATCTGCCGCTGTTGCGGCTTTCCCGGGAGGGTGTAGGTGCCTGTTCGAGTGATCGTGGGCGCTCAGTGGGGCGACGAAGGCAAGGGTAAAGTGGTGGACCTGCTGTCTGCCGAAGCCGACTACGTGGTTCGCTTCCAGGGTGGCAACAACGCCGGCCATACCATTGAGAATGAGCGCGGTAAATTCGCGCTGCATCTCGTGCCGTCGGGGATCTGCAATCCGCGCACGGTGGCGGTGATCGGCAACGGCGTGGTCATTGACCCTGTGGTCCTCCGGGGGGAGATCGACGATCTGGAGGCGCGCGGCGTCTCGGCGGCCAACCTCAAGCTGGCCGCGGGAGCGCATTTCATCATGCCTTACCATTTGCTGGTGGATCGCGTGGTGGAGGCTGCGCTGGGCCAGGAGCAAATCGGGACCACAAAGCGGGGTATCGGGCCGGCATATGCGGACAAGGCGGATCGTCGTGGAGTGCGGGTTCAGGACATCTTGGACCCCCCCGCCTTTCGGGCCAAAGTGCTGGGCATGATGCAGGCGAAAGCCCGCTTGGTGGAGCGGGTGTTTGGTGAGGAGATATCGGATCTGGAAGAAGAGTGCGAGCGCTACATCGAAGCGGCGGAGAGCCTGCGGCCATATGTGGCCGACACTTCGTTGCTGGTGTGGCAGGCCATCAAGCAGGGTTGTGCCGTGCTGTTTGAGGGCGCTCAGGGAACTATGCTGGATCTGGATCACGGTACATATCCGTTTGTGACCTCGTCCAACCCGGTTTCGGCGTATGCGGGAGTGGGGGTGGGTATCGGTCCCACGCAGATCGACGAGGTTTGGGGGGTCTGTAAGGCGTATACAACTCGAGTGGGCGAGGGCCCCTTCCCTACCGAGCTGCACGATGCCGCCGGGGATATGTTGCGCGAGAAGGGCCAAGAGTTTGGTACCACTACAGGTCGGGCGCGTCGCTGTGGGTGGCTGGATCTGGTAGTCGCTCGTTTTGCCGCGCGTGTGAACGGGTTGACCGGTCTGGCAATCACCAAGCTGGATGTGTTGAACGACTTGGATGAGATCAACGTATGTTGCTCGTACAGGGTGGGTGACACGCTCGTTCCAGAGTTGCCGCCGTTCCAGACCGACTTCCTGCGGGCGGAACCCGTCTATGAGACGCTTCCTGGTTGGAAAAACGATATCTCCAATGCTCGTTCCTTCCACGAATTGCCGCGGGAGGCGCAGGCCTATCTCGCCTTCATCTCCTCTTTTGTTGAGGTGCCGCTGGCTCTGGTGTCGATAGGTCCGCGTCGCGATGAGACCATCATGGTGCAAGGACGCTAGTAGAGTAGACGGAGGGCGCGTCATGGGTCTGCGGGTATTGGTGGTAGGTGGTGGTGGTCGCGAGCATGCATTGCTATGGGGCATTGCGCGTAGCCCTCTGCTGGATACCATGTACTGTGCTCCCGGCAATGCCGGCACTACTCGCTTGGCGATATCGATTCCTGTGGCGGCGGATGACATTGTGGGTCTGCGCCGGTTTGCCGTCAGTGAACGGATCGACCTGACGGTGGTGGGGCCGGAAGCGCCTCTCGTGGCCGGGTTGGCCGATGAATTCCGTGCGGCGGGGTTGGCGGTTTTCGGTCCCGGAGCAAAGGGGGCTCATATCGAGGGCTCCAAAGCGTTTGCGAAGGAAGTAATGAGGGCGGCGGGAGTACCTACGGGCACGGCTGCGGAGTTCACCATGTTCAGTCCGGCCATGGCGTTCGTTGAGGACCATGGTACGCCTCTTGTTATCAAGGCCGACGGCCTGGCGGCGGGCAAAGGGGTCTTTGTGGCCGGCAGTCGCCGCGAAGCGGAGGACGCTCTGCGTTCCTGTTTAATCGAAGGCCGGTTTGGAGACGCCGGGCGCAGTGTTCTGGTGGAAGAATATCTAGAAGGTGAAGAAGCCAGCCTGCTGGCCCTGGTTAGTGACGGTCGCGTGCTGCCATTGGCGCCGGCTCAGGACTACAAACGCGCCTTGGATGGCGATGCCGGTCCTAACACTGGTGGCATGGGCTCATACTCGCCGGTGCCGACTGTGGACGCGGATACGGCATCGGCTATCGTGGACCAGATTGTGCGTCCTACGGTGGACGAGCTCGAGCGCCGAGGCATTTCGTATCGCGGTGTGCTGTATGCGGGTGTGATACTCACGTCCCAGGGGCCGAAAGTTCTTGAGTTCAACTGTCGGTTCGGTGACCCGGAGACGCAGGTGATGATCCCTCGTATGCGAAGTGACCTACTCCGGCTGCTTTGGGCTACTGCCCAGGGTGAGGAGCTTCCGGCGTCCGTTGATTGGGAACCCGGCGCGTGCGTGGGCGTGGTGATGGCGTCGAGAGGCTATCCAGCGGGCAGCTCCAAGGGCGACACAATAACCGGCATCGTGGAGGCTGAGGCCCTGGACGGGGTGACCGTATTTCACGCGGGCACGGCTGAACGGGACGGCGTTCTGGTTACCGCTGGGGGACGGGTGCTTGTGGTGACTGCCCTGGGTGCGGATTTCGCGCAGGCCAGGGAGAAGGCATATAAAGGCGTGGGTCGCATCGACTTCTCGGGCGCGCAGTGGCGGACGGATATCGGCGCTCGGGCGGTGGGAGGTAGGACATCATGAACGAACCTGTGACAGGAGCCGAGACGCAAATAGAAGCCATGCTGGACGAGATCGGGAATAATCCGCCGCTGGTGGGGATTCTTATGGGGTCGGAATCCGACGCTGAGGTGATGGCGGCGGCTGCTGGGGAGCTTGCCGCCCGCAATATTGGGTTTGAGGTCAGTGTGCTTTCAGCGCACCGTGATCCGGATGCCGTGCGTGAATATGCACTTACCGCCGAGGCGAGGGGAATCAAGGTCATCATAGCCGGTGCGGGAAAGGCGGCAGCGTTGCCGGGGGTGGTGGCCTCTTTCACGGAGTTGCCGGTGATCGGGGTGCCGGTCAAGACCTCTGATCTTGGGGGTCTGGACTCTCTGCTCTCCATAGTGCAGATGCCTTCCGGTGTACCCGTGGCCTGTGTGGCCATCAACGGCGCACGCAATGCAGCCATCCTTGCTGCCAAGATGTTGCGGCTTTGCTGGCTGTCGCCTCGAGCGGTGGGGCTGGTGCCGCCGGAGGCGGGGGACGCTATTGGTCCGGAGGAGCCCGACGGCGCTCATGACGCATTGACTTAGCCGAACCAGTTTTCATGGCCGACGAAAGGAAGGCAGCCCAGTGATCGAGCGCTACTCCACTCCAGAGATGGCCGCCGTGTGGACCGACCATGCACGGATGCAGACGTGGTTGGAAGTAGAGATCGCCGCCTGTGAGGCGTGGGCAGAACTGGGACAGGTTCCCTGGGAGGCGGTGAAGGAGATCAGGAGCAGGGCGGCGTTCGATTTAGAACGGGTGCTCGAAATAGAAGAGGTCACCCACCACGACGTTATCGCCTTTCTGACGAATGTGGCCGAGCATGTGGGCGAGGCTTCCAAGTACATCCACTACGGTATGACTTCATCAGACATGCTGGACACGGCGCTTGCGTTGCAGATCAAGCGGTCCGGCGCGTTACTGTTGGAGCAGGCGCGCCTCCTGGGTGTTGTTTGCCGCCGCCGGGCCTTGGAACATCGCGATACCGTCATGATAGGGCGCAGCCATGGAGTGCACGCGGAACCCATCGTGTTCGGCTTGGTGTTGGGGTTGTGGGCGTTCGAGGTGAAGCGTGGCATAGAGCGTCTGGAGCGCGCTACGGCGCAGGCGGCAGTGGGCAAGATCTCCGGTGCAGTGGGGACGTACGCCAACGTTGATCCGCAGATAGAGCAGCTGGTGATGGAAAAGCTGGGTCTCGGGGCCGAGCCCATATCTACGCAGGTGGTGCAGCGGGACCGCCACGCGGAATTTTTGGCGGCGCTGGCACTAATAGCCACCACCATTGAGAAGATTGCCGTGCAGGTGCGCCACTATCAGCGTACCGAAGTCCTGGAAGCCGAGGAGTACTTCGCTCCGGGCCAGAAGGGTTCATCGGCCATGCCGCACAAACGGAACCCCATCATCTCTGAGCGGCTGGCCGGCCAGGCCCGGGTCATCCGCGGCAATATGGTAGCCGCTTTCGAGAATGTGCCGCTCTGGCACGAACGGGATATCAGTCACTCCAGTGTGGAGCGGGTTATTCTTCCCGACAGCACCATCCTCCTTCACTATATGCTCAAGAAGGCGGTGTGGTTGGTGGACAAGCTTCTAGTCTATCCGCAGAACATGGCTGCCAACCTGGAGCGGAGTTTTGGTCTCATCCATAGCCAACAGGTGTTACTGGCGTTGATTAAAGCAGGGTGCCTCCGCGAGGACGCGTACACGCTGGTGCAACGTAGCGCCATGCGGGCGTGGCAGGAGAAGAGGTCGTTCCAGGAGTTGCTCCAAGGCGATCAGGAGGTCACAGCCCTACTGTCGCCCGAGGAGATCCAGAGGTGTTTCGACACCGCCGCAGCCCTTCGCAACGTGGGCGTCATTTTTGAGAGGGTGGAAGCGTTGGAGTTCTAAACTATACGCGGCTGGACCGGCCGTTTTATTGTGACTAGAATGGGCCGTGTGGGAATTTCGGCCTTTGCCGCCCGAAGCCGCCGACTTTCGTTCCCTCCCGTCATCCGCGAGGTTGAGGTGTTGGTTCCATGATCGGACGCGAAAAACTGCATGAGGGCAAAGCCAAAATCGTCTATTCCACCGACGATCCAGAGGTCTATCTACAAGATTTCAAGGATTCAGCTACGGCCTTCGACGGCAAGAAAAAAGGAACCATCCAGCAGAAGGGTCGCATGAATAACGCCATCTCGGCGCGGCTGTTCACTCTGCTGGAAAAGGCGGGTGTGCCTACGCATTATCTCCAGACCGTGTCGGAGACGGGAATGCTGATCCGGCGCCTGGATATGTTCCAAGTGGAATTCGTGGTGCGGAATATTGCAGCCGGATCGTTGTGTAAGCGTATTGGATATCTGGAAGGAACTCCACTTAAGAAAGCACCGGTGGTGGAGTATTATTACAAGGACGACGGGCTGGGCGACCCACTTCTGTGCCAGAGCCACTTGGAGGAGCTGGCAGTTGTCGATCCGGAGGATCTTGCTGAGACCACGCGTTTGTCCCGTCTCGTGAACTCGGTACTGAAGGAGTTTTTCGCGGCGAGAGGCGTGACCCTCGTGGATTTCAAGCTTGAGTTCGGCAAGGACGCCACCGGGGCCGTGCGTTTAGGTGATGAGATTTCGCCGGATACGTGTCGTTTCTGGGACATTGCAACCGGTAAGAAACTGGATAAGGACCGTTTTCGTCGTGATATGGGAGACGTTGAGGACGCTTACGAAGAGATCCTACGCAGAGTGTCGTCCGAGCCGGGTACCGTCGTCTGAGCGGCGGACTCAATAGCGGGAAGGTGGGCTAATGGCCAACGAAACGATCTGCCCGCGCTGCGGTCATAAGAACAGCTTCCTCAAGGGTTTTCTTCCTGATACCTGCGTGTGCCGAATATGTCAAAGCCAACTCGACTGGCGCGAGATCCCCGGCGCAGGCGCTGATTGTGGGCCGGCTGCCGATGAAAAAGGAGTGCCGGATGTCCCGATGCCGGCCGCCTCGCAGGAAGGGGAGGAAGATCATGACTGAGCGCTGTAGAGCGGCGTGTTGGCGCGGGGCGGATGTGACGGGCGATCGCCTACACGACGAATGTGGAGTCTTCGGTATCTTTGCGCCGGAGAGGGAGGTCGCTAGACTCACATTCTTTGCTCTGTTTGCCATGCAGCATCGTGGCCAGGAGTCGGCCGGAATCGCCGTAACTGACAATCGTCAGATCACCGTTCTCAAGGACGTGGGTCTGGTGTCGCAGGTATTCACGGAGGCAACTCTTCGCAGCCTCACCGGACAGATGGCCATAGGACACACCCGGTACTCCACCAAAGGTGCCACAGGTTGGTGCAACGCTCAGCCGGTGATCCGTAATCGTGCCACTGGGGTTTCGTTGTCGCTGGCGCACAACGGCAACCTGGTTAACACAGACAGCCTGACGCATGAACTGCTGGACAACGGAGCGAGTCTTCAGTCCACATCGGACACGGAAGTGATCGCCGCACTGCTGGCAGATCATCCTGCGGAGGATGTCAAAGATGCGGTGCGTGAAGTTATCCCTCGGTTGCGCGGTGCCTTCTCTGCGGTGGTGTTGACAGACCGTGAAGTCATCGGTTTCCGTGATCCTTACGGTATCCGGCCGCTGGTGTTGGGCCGCCTGGACAACCGCTATTGCCTCGCCAGCGAGACTTGTGCCCTGGACATCATTGGGGCCACTCTGGTTCGCGAGATCCATCCCGGAGAGATGGTCTGGATAGATGGGGACGGGTACCATGTGGAGCTTGTGGCGCGTCCGGAGCGCGAAGCGCTTTGCGTCTTCGAGTTCATCTATTTCGCGCGGCCCGACTCGGTCATGAGAGGTGTCACGCTCTACGATGCTCGCTATCGAATGGGAGCATGTCTGGCACAAGAGTCACCCGTAGAGGCGGATCTGGTGGTGCCGGTCCCGGACACGGGCAACTCGGCCGCCATTGGCTACGCTGCGGAGAGCGGCATTCCCTTCGGGATCGGTCTGGTGAAAAATCGGTACGTGGGGCGGACGTTTATAGAGCCCGATAACGCTATGCGCAAGTTGGGTATCCGCATGAAGCTGAACCCGTTGGCGGCCGATATCCAAGGCAAACGCATCGTGGCGGTGGATGATTCGATTGTGCGTGGCAACACCACCAGAGAATTGGTCAGGATGTTGTTCGACGCCGGTGCTGCCGAAGTACACCTGCGTGTTTCGTCGCCGCCCATTATTTATCCTTGTTTCTACGGCATCGACATGGCAAGCCAGGAGGAGTTCATCGCTTTCGAGAAGACACTGGGGGGTATTACGGCTGAACTAGGGGCAACCAGCTTAGCCTACCTGTCGCTCGAGGGCCTCCAAAGGGCCACCGGCTTGGAAGAGGACTGCTTCTGCACCGCCTGTTTTTCGGGATCGTACCCGTGTCCCGCGCCGGAGACTTTGCGCATGTCGAAGCTGAGACTCGAAGAGGCCGCTCGGCGGAGTTAGGTGCGCGACGTTTGTTGCGGGAAGCGGCGGGCGAACAGTATCAGCGATACGATTGCCGTAAACAGCTGTAGAGACACGCCCCACAAGGGACCGGCATCTCCATGAGGGTAACCTTCCACGTGGCTGGGGAAGAGCCTACGCCGGGCGTTACCAATGGCACGGTTGGGGAAGAGCCCGTCGATGACGTCCAGGTCGGGGAGGGCCGCGGCGACTCCCGCTAGAAGCGTGGTGGCGCCGCGTGGGCGGCCGCGCGCGCGGCGCGCGGCCGCAGTCGTAACCATCAGCGCAGCCGCAACATCCAGTGCCCCCCACAGCACCCGGCGGGGATGGCGGGTGTAGTCCCAGTGAGGCATGGTGTCGAGCAACGCATGTTTGGCCACAGCAGCCGGTATGGCGATCCAGGGAGGGCCGGGCCAGATGGCTCCCAGGCCAAGTCCCGAACAAAGGTGTACCGTAACCCACATGCTGCGATGCTACCATCTGCTCCTACGTAGGGTACGGGCACGGAGGGTTGTGCATGGTCGAGTCAGACGAAGGACATCGCGACGAAGGTTTGACATATGCCGCTGCTGGGGTCGACATTGAGGCCGGCGAAGAGGCAGTGCGGCGGATAGCCGCAGACGTCGCAAGCACGCGGATCCCCGGGTGTTTGGGAGATATCGGCGGTTTCGGGGCACTGTTCGAACTACCGACCGGTCTGCGTAATCCGGTCCTGGTGGGTGCCACGGACGGGGTGGGAACCAAGGTCCTTCTGGCCCAGGAGATGGGCCGCATCAACACGGTGGGCATTGATCTCGTGGCCATGTCCGTCAATGACGTGGTCACCTTGGGTGCCAAGCCACTCTTCTTCCTTGACTATATTGCCACGGGACGGCTGGTGCCGGATGAGATGGCGGAACTTGTGGCCGGTGTTGCGGAGGGGTGCCGTCGCGCCGGTTGTGCGCTGGTGGGTGGGGAGATGGCAGAGATGCCGGGTCTGTATTCGCCCACCGAATTCGACCTCGCCGGATTCTGTGTTGGTCTATTGGAAAAAGATGCCATCATCGACGGGTCACTGGTGGAGGCTGGAGATGTGGTTCTGGGCCTGGGCTCCAGCGGAGTGCATTCCAATGGCTATTCACTCGTGAGGCGGATCCTCGAATCTTGCGGGCTGACGCTGACCGGTCGCTTCCCTCTCTCCGAACGCACCGTGGGAGAAGATTTGTTGGAACCCACGCGTATCTACGTGAAGAGCGTATTCCAGCTGCTGGAGGCAGGGATTTCTGTTCGCGCTATGGCCCATGTGACCGGCGGAGGTTTGGCGGGAAACCTGGGTCGGGTCATCCCGGAGGGGCTGTCTGCACGGTTACGTCTGGACGGATGGCAGGTTCCGCATCTGTTTCGCGCCCTCCAGGAGCTCGGTAGTGTGAGTGACGCGGAGATGTATCGTACATTCAACATGGGTGTGGGGTTCGTGTTGGTGGTGGCTCGGGACTCTGCGCAGCACGCCTTGCAAATCCTGGAGAACACGGACGAGACGGTAATACAACTCGGCCGTATTACGCGGGGCAGGGAGCGGGTGTCGTTGACCGGAGGGGCGTGATGGCGTCTAAAACCAACAGGGAGCGGGACGACATAGGTCGAGACGTGTGCGTGGATTCTCGGGCAGAGTTTCCAATTGCCGTGTTGGTTTCGGGCAGTGGGTCCAATCTCCAGGCCATTATTGATATCCTACATGGTCGTGTGGCCGGTGTTGAGGTGGTGTTGGTAGTAAGCAATGTGCCTGGGGTGTTTGCCCTGGAACGGGCGAAACGGGCGGGAATTCCTACGGCTGTGTTCCGTCTCGAGGACTACTCCAGCCGCGAGGACCGTGATCGCGCCATGGCCGACGCTATCGCTGTGCGCGGCGTACGCTTGGTGGTGCTGGCAGGGTACATGCATCTGCTGACTGCCGAATTCCTGAGACGTTTTCCCCACAGAGTGATCAACCTACATCCGGCATTGCTGCCCTCGTTTCCGGGAACGCAGGCCGTGCAGGAGGCTCTGCAGTATGGTGTGAAGGTGACGGGTGTGACCATACACTTCGTCGATGAGGGAATGGACACCGGACCGGTGATTCTACAGCAGGCATTGGAGGTGCGTGACGACGACACGGTAGAAAGTCTCGCCACGCGCATCCACGACGTGGAACATGTACTGCTGCCCCGCGTGGTGGAGTTGATCGCTGGAGGAGTGGTGATTCCTCCACGGCCGGGGTCGCGCATGGTGCGTATCGATGGGTTGTCGACGGATCGAGAGCAAAGGACGGTAGGATTGTGAGCATTCGCCGAGCGCTGGTATCGGTTTCCGACAAAGCCGGGTTGGCAGACTTTGCACGTGGATTGGTGGAACTGGGGGTGGAGATCGTCTCGACGGGCGGGACGGCTCGTTATCTGTCTGAGTTGGGTCTGAAGATTGTGCCGGTCTCGACGGTGACGGGGTTCCCGGAAATTATGGATGGGAGGGTGAAGACGCTGCATCCTTTTATTCATGCCGGTATTCTGGCCAATCGGGAAGTGCCCGAACACCTTCAAGCCATTCGCGAGCTGGGTATCGCCCCCATCGATCTGGTGGTGGTTAATCTGTACCCCTTCGAGGCCACAGTTGCCCGCAAGGGCGTCACCGAGGAAGAAGCCATCGAGAACATCGACATCGGTGGTCCCACCATGGTGCGGGCGGCGGCCAAGAACTTCACAGGAGTGGCTGTCGTAGTTGATCCGGCGGACTACGCGGGTGTACTGGCGGAGATGCGCTCCAACAAAGGGGAGTTGTCGCCCGAGACCCGCAAACGATTGGCGCGCACGGCTTTCAATCACACCGCTTCGTACGACGCAGCAATCTCCACGTGGTTCAATGACGTGGAAGGTGACTTTCCCAGCGAGCTGCATCTCGGCTTCAAGAAAGTGCAGAGCCTTCGCTACGGCGAAAACCCGCACCAGCGAGGCGCCTTCTACATCGATGCCTCTACGTCGCCCGAGGCTCTCCCGCTTATCCAGCAACTCCACGGTGCACAGCTTTCCTTCAACAATCTTCTGGATCTAGATGCGGCACGTCGTGTAGTTGACGAGTTTGCGTTACCGTGTTGCGTCATCATCAAGCACAACAATCCGTGCGGTGTGTGTGTGGCCGAGCATGTCGGCGTGGCCTACGAGCGCGCCTTCTCTTGTGATCCTGTCTCGGCGTTCGGGGGAGTGTATGCCTTGAACCGCGTGGTTGATGCCGAGCTGGCTACTGAGATGGCAAAGGTGTTCATTGAGGTGGTGTCGGCCCCGGGCTTTGAGCAGGAGGCACTCGAGATACTGACGCGCAAGCCGGACATCCGCATATTAGTGGACGCGGGTCGACGTGGCAGTTCGGGCTATCGCACGGACATGAAGAAGATTGCCGGCGGGCTTCTGGTTCAGGACCGCGATCTAGAAACCGACGAGCGCGACGCCATGCGGGTGGTGACATCACGGAACCCCACCGAGTTGGAGTGGGAGGATCTGCTCTTTGGATGGCGGGTGGCCAAACACGTGAAGTCCAACGCCATAGTGGTGGTGAAGAACCTGATGACTGTGGGTGTCGGCGCGGGGCAGATGAGCCGGGTGGATTCGTCGCGGATCGCGCTACAGAAGGCGCAACATTCCTTCGAGGGCGCAGCCGTGGCATCCGATGCCTTCTTCCCCTTCCCGGACGCCCTGGAAGTAGTCGCCGATGCTGGAGTAACCTGCGCCATCCACCCTGGTGGCTCCAAGCGTGATGATGAGGTTCGGGACGTGGCGGAAGCGAGGGGTATGGCTATGGTCATGACGGGGCGGAGACACTTCCGTCACTAAAGGCGTTGGCCGCAGCTATCGCGGTGAGATGGCGCATAAGGAGGATGATATGAAAGAAAAGAAGCAGTCGGTGGTGCACGACCTGTTGGAGCCTATTCGCAACTGGCGGAGCATCACACCGGCGATTTTAGTATTCCCCGGTGTTGTCATGATCTTTGTGGGGGCCGCGGCCTTTTTGCTCACCCGTACATTGTGGACGTTGGATGTCGGTATCGGGGTCAACGTTGTACTGTGGATAGTTGAGGCCGGGCTGGTAGTCTTGGGTGCTGTGGTCGCGATCTACGGATGGGCGGCCAAGACCTGGCCCAAGCGGAGGTAGATTCGGGACGGGCAGCGGGACGTGTCGGGCGGCGTAATAACGCGCGCGGCCGGGTTTTGCAGTGACTGTGGCACAGCAGGGAGGCCGATACTGCTCGAACGGTCGCGGGTTGGTTTGACGGTCTCTCAGACGCTGAGCTAAACTCGTCACGGAAGGCTGCATCCGAGGTGGCGTCGGCCGCGGTCTCCTGTAGTGGGTGTGGGCCGTTAGCTCAGCTGGTAGAGCACCGGACTTTTAATCCGATGGTCGCTGGTTCGAATCCAGCACGGCTCACCTATAAGAAAAGCCCCGTTTTGCGGGGCTTTTCTGTTCTGCACGAGTTGGGCGGCTGCTCAGACCGCGCCATTTGCTAACCAAATGCTAACCACAGCTGCCGAATACCAGCTTGGCAACCTGGTCTGCGAGAGGCGAACCTTGTAGCCAACACTGATCAGAGTCTCCCTGATCCAGATAGTCTTGGCCTCCAGATCAACATTGCCCCATTTCAGTCCCAGGATTTCTCCACGGCGCATCCCTGTGGTAGCGGCCAATAAGTAGGCTGGGTAGAGTCGATGTGTCTCCTCTCCAGTGCAGCCCCTGTCGGCACTCTGTCGCCTCATCCCCCGCCATGACGACTGAAAAATCCACAGTGTCATCATCGGACAAGACCGAGACCCAGCGGCCACACACCAACCTCGCTGCCCGGTCGAACATGCAGAGTACGTTTCCTACAATTTGTCCTGGAATCCGAACATGATCAGCGTTTTATCAAGAGGGATGTCCGAAGAATAGTGCTCGATCATCTGTTCTCTGATTTGTGAATCGGCACTAACATCGAGAATAAGCACTGACGATAGTCCCCCGAATTCATCGATATAAGCATTCATCTCGCCTATCTCTTCCTGAGGATTCTCATCAGCACTGTCCCTCGCCGTGTAACCCCTCGAAACAGCCAGCACAAGCTCTACCAGGGGCGTCCGATACTCATAAAATCCTTCACCCATATTACGGGCTTTCTTACCTTCGTTAAGGTACGAATGACCTTCATAGAATTTGCTTACTTTCTCACCTGAATCAGTGGTCACGTAGAATATTGTGCCTTTATCGTTGTATACCTCTTCCGCATTCGGATACACAGGAACATCTGGATCAGGTACGCTGTCATGAGACTGCGCCGTCTCTTTGTTCTGTTCTGCATCATCAGCGCCGCCTTGGGCTGCGTCCGATGTGGAGCTATCGACTTTTGTAGCGGTATCGCTAGTAGAGCCAGCGGAACCAGCTGTTCCGTCATCCCCTCCGCATCCAGCCAAAGCCAGAATCACCAAAGTCGCCAAGATCATGATGGTCAGTCTTTTCATTCTTACAGCTCCTCCTTCCATCTTTGTTTTGACCTGCATCTCAGGAGCCTTTGCAGCCGGGCCGTAGTATCCCGATTGGTCATCATCATTCATCGGTGTCTATCTCTATCTCCACGCGACGGTTCAATGCACCGGCATCATCAAGAAAGTTGCCTTCGATATCGACATCGGGCACTTTCAACTCGGTGTCACCTTTGCCGTCGACAAGCAAGACCCATCCACTGGCGCCCTTTGCGTCAGCCCAGTCCTGGAACCAGTCTTTGATAGCTTGCGCTCTGTCGATCGAGAGCTGAAGGTTGCTCTGTGCGTCGCCCCGACTGTCTGTATGACCGACGAACGTGATCGTGGCTTTCGTAAAGTTGGCATAGAGCTCTTCCGCGAGCGCTTCCAGCTCAACGAACGCTTCCTGCTTCAACTCTGCGCTGCCGGTGTCGAATAGAACATCGCCGGGCAACGGCGGGGGTGTGCGCATATCGATTGGCGGAGGAGCTATCGGTTCAGCCCCGGGAAGCCGCCACAACTCGATCGTTCCGTCCCAGAGCCCTACGGCCAGGTGCCCTCCGTCGGGCGTGAACGTCAATGCTTTCGGTGTATTGTCGGGCGGGGTTATGGTCTGATCTAGGGTAGAGATCAACTCCCCGGAAGCAACATCCCATATGGTCGTGGCCTCGCGGGACGCGACTGCCAGTAAGCTGCCATCGGGAGAGAAGTTCAGGTCCATCACGCGTTCCGGCACGACCATATCGCGTATCGCATCACCGCCATCGACTGCCATCAGTCGAATCAACTGTTCACCGCTCTCCGTTACTGCACAAGCCATTCCGTTGCCGTCTGGCGAAAAGCGGAAGGTGTTGTTTGCTGTTACGTCGGCACCATATTGCAGTGATTGGACTACTTCTTGGTTCGCGATATCCCAGATATAGATGGTGCCGTCAGTGTGTGTTGCTGCCAGCAGTTCGCCTGCCGGATGGTAATCGATGGCGAGCAGCCATCTTTGTGTAACCGTATTGCTTGCAACATCAGGGTTTTCGAGAGTGGCCGTCTGGGTCAGACCGTCAAGCTCCCAGATCCAAACGACCCCGTCGCGATTACCTGTCGCTATATGAAGACCATCAGGAGAAAAGGCGAGGCGGCTGTTGTGCCCGCTTCCAACGGTCTGCGGTTCGGCGTCGTCTGTGAGATCCGTGAGAAGCACACCGTAATATCCCTGGCCCGCACCTAGGAGTCTTCCGTCGGTGGAGAACTCCATATCCTCCACGTCATGCTCATGTATCAGAACATCCATCAGCGAGCCATCCGAGAGGTGGTGGATGTAAGTTACTTTGAACTCCCCTACAGCTACGGTTTCGCCGGATGTGGCTACACTGGAGATAGGATGCCCGTGTTCGTGGCTCCACACCAGCTCGGGCTCCCCTTGTATTTCAGGGACTGTTGTTTCAACCGGCGCCTCTGTCGTTTCTGTAGTAACAACTGTCTCTGTGGTAATGACTGCTGACGATTCTGGTGTTGGTTCAGATTCACCCGCGCAACCTGTGGCCAAGGCAAACACAGATACCAGAAGTAAAATAAGTGTTAGATGATGGGTCTTCATCATATTCTCCTCTTAGTAGTTTGTAGAACCAATATCTAGGGCAATATTGAATATAATCCATATTATCCATGGTAACAACACCCCTACAAGGAATCAAAAACCTAGACATGAGCTGAATCGACTCTGCCGAGGTTTTTCTATGCCCTTATTGAACATCAAACGTCAGAATGAACACCCTTTCTAAAAAAGTGAACACCCCACTTGCTCGTTGGCGTTTCCCTTAACGCACAAATGATATTTGGGCGGTGATTTGAGATTTTGGGTCAACTTTTTAGGTCATGATAGGCCACGTCCTGTCAAGTGGTGTACGAACTCTCGATCGCTCCATCCTCGAGGATGGAGCAGTGGTCACCTCATCTCAAGACCTCAGGTGACCGGGGGACTCGTACACCACTTCTGTGGACACTAACGTGGTCCGCCAAGAAAGCCAAGGCTCCAGCCGGAGCCGGGGCCTTGCCGAATTGTGACTATATTTAGGAATTCTAGTCTCACAGTCAGAGCATCATGAGTCCGATCTCATCCACACCCTTCCCGTTCGACTGGGCCTTTCTACAGGCCTGGAGTGGCCTACGAATCCGATGATCGCTGGTTCGAATCCAGCACGGCTCATCTATAAGAAAGAAGAAAGCCCCGCACCGCGGGGCTTTTTGTTTTCGTTGTTGCATAGTGGGGAGTTAGGTTGCCCGAGCTTCCCGCACGTCTCGCCTACAGGGTCAATCCATGCTGTGCTGCCATGGCGCGGTATTTGTCCTCGTACTCCTTGAGCTTCACAACGTAGCCCTCGAATCCCGAGACGTTCTGGCCGTAATAGACCTCAGCGAAGCTCCGCCAGTCCGGTGGACCGGCCGTCAGGCAACGGAGGTAGTGACCGTTCATCCCCACCTTCAGGTAGCGACCGAAAGCGACCATGCCGATCTGTGGGGTGGGGAACGAGTACCAATCGGCCCCTGCCACCCAGATCTTCCCGTCCGACAACTCGCCCCAGACCGTGTTGGCTCCGTGGTAGCGCAGGCACCCGAAGTTGTTGTGACGGGCGAGTTCACCTCCCGACTTGGGATCCCCCAGCCCGGTCTCGGCCGTCATGATCACGAGCTGCACGATGGGCGGGATCCCGTACCACTCGGTGTTCTGCAGCACCATCTCTCCGGTGATGGGGCTGTTGCGCGGCTTGAAGAGGTGCGTGTCCATGAATGCCGCCAGGGCCGCGCGGTTGGCGGTGAGTGAGACACGCTGGTCTGCGCGGTACAGTACGAGGCAGAACTGTGCACGCGTGATGGCATTTGTGGGGTTGAAACGGCCGTTCTTATCACCCGAAAAGAGGCCCCAGTTCACCGCAAACGCCACATAAGGACGCGCGGTGGATGATATTGATCCGCAGTCTGAGAACGCGCGAAGAGAAGAGTCCACCTGCGACGCAGCAAGCGCTTTGGCGTCGGCCTCCTTGCCCAGGCTCCGCACTACTACGACGGCCATCTGTTCACGTGTCAGCGACGTGTATGGCTTGAACGAACCATCGGGATATCCCTGCATCCAACCTTGAGCGGCCGCCGTCTGTACGTACTGGACGTAGGTGGCGTCGAGGTCGCGGAAGGCGATCTGTGTCGATGATGACGGGTTGACCTTCTTCCATCCCACCAGGATCTTGGCGGTTTGGCCACGTGTCACAGGCGAATCAGGTTTGAAGTAGCCGTCGACCGTTCCGCTTATTACGCCGCGGGCGGCTAGGGCTTCTATGGCAACGTATGCCGGATTGGAGGGGGAGACATCGGGAAACGTGGACGCCATGACCGGCCGGGGCGCGATGGTGGTAACCATGAGTATGAGGGTTGCCAGCAGAAGGATCGTCGCCGACCGCGTTGTCGATTTCTTCATACCTCTGCCTTTGTCCGGGAACAGGTACGTGGGGGGCGCCGCGAGGCACTCGGGCCGTTGGGCAAAAGTCATGGGAGTGTGTCGGTACCGAGAGGGCTCTCGCGCGGGGACTGTGTGTCTCTTGACCGGCGATACTAGCAGAACATGCGGTAATCGTCTCGTGGGGAAGGATGGGAGCGGTGTTGGCGGGGTGGTGGCGGCACCTGCCGATCGGCAGGTGCCGCCACCACTTACCTGTCCGTTCGCGCGCGGCGGGAAGCCGCCGCGCGCGGCGCTCAGTGTGTGGTTCCCAATTCGGAGGTGCAGGCCGGGCAGCGGGTTGCATCGAGGGGTACCGCTGTCAAGCAATATGGGCAATCCTTCGTAGCGACTTCCTCTCTAGTGCGACGTAGGTGGTTGAAGCCTTTCACCAAAAAGAAGAGTACGATTGCCACAATGAGGAATGTAATTACCAGATTGATGAACGCCCCGTAGTTCAACGTCACAGCACCTGCATCCTGTGCCGCCTGCAGCGAGGCATAGGGAGCCGACGCGTCGGCACCTTCTTTTAGTACCGCGAATAGGTTCGTGAAATCTCTACCCCAGATGAGGCCGATGGGGGGCATGAGGACGTCTTCCACGAAAGAGTTGACCAGACCGGCAAAGGCAGTACCGAGAATGAGGCCTACCGCAAAATCGAGAAGGTTGCCTTTCAGCGCAAACTCTTTGAACTCCTTGAACATGTCACCTCCTTTGAGATGGAGTCGGCAAAGATGGCCAGAGGGAATGTACCGTGACACGAAGCTGATGAAACTCGTGGTCGGGCCGGAGGTTGTGTGATAGCATTCCGCCTCGGTCGCTCAACCGGCCAGGTAGTGAGGTGCGCCCCCATCGTCTAGCGGCCTAGGACATCGCCCTTTCAAGGCGACGGCGGGGATTCGAATTCCCCTGGGGGCACTTCTTCT
>JAAYZX010000124.1 GCA_012514635.1 Actinomycetota bacterium | reverse complement strand
TATGGTGGAGGTAAGGGGACTCGAACCCCTGGCCTCAACGCTGCCAGCGTCGCGCTCTCCCAGCTGAGCTATACCCCCACGCGGCTCTGGGATTATAGCGACAGGGCTGCAGGGCTGCAACCACACCCTACGCCACCGTCTCGACCGAGGCCTCTTTCCATAGCACGTCCAACCGGTAGAACTCTCTTTTGTCGGCAGTGAAGATGTGCACAATGAAGTCGAGATAGTCCAAGAGAATCCACTCAGCAGAAGCGTCTCCCTCCGTTCCGTCGGGACGCAGACCGAGTTCAGTCTTCAATTTCAATCCAATTTCTTCAGATATCCGTCGCGCCTGCCGGCTGCTGCGCGCAGAGCAGACCACAAGGAAGTCCGTGTAAGTCACGAGTTCGCGCATGTCGAGAATGTGAATGTCTTCCGCCTTCAACTCCAAGGCTACAGCGGCAGCCCGTCGCGCCCACGACCGAATTTCCTCCTGCCTATCCGCCGTCGGCCGAATGCGTTCCTTAGTTCTAGTACCGGGTTCGTGCTTGGCGATCTCTTCCTCGTTCTGCACTCAGCTCACTCCCATTCGATGTTGGAAGATGGTTTGCCCACTATGCTTTAGACGATTTAACGTGTGGTAGAAGAGCCCGGTCTGATGCTACAACCCGGCGCTCAACACTTCCTCCGGCTCCAGCCACTCCACCTGCTCTGCCAGATGGTAGGCCTCCTCCGGCACAAAGAGGCCCGCGCCGTAACACAGGGTGTTGGCAACGGCGCACCCGATGCCGAAGCGCAGGCACTCTGCAGCGGTCTTACCGTCCAGGCAGGCGGCGGCGTACCCGCCCAAGAGCGAGTCACCCGAGCCCACCGTCGACACCACCTCCACCTGCGGAGGCCGCGCCGCCAGAGTGATTATGTCGTCATCATCCTTGATCTGAGCCACAACCAAGTCTCGACCATGTACCACGGCCGAGAGCGCTCCCATTCGTCGCAGGTCGCGGGCAGCCGCCACGTATTCCGCGACAGTGCCAATCTCATGGCCTATTGCAGTCTCCGTCTCTACTTGGTTGAGAAAAACTATGGTGGGAGCCGCTTTGAGTCCGAGCCGCAAGGGCTCTCCGTACGTGTCCAGGAAGATGGTGGCTCCGGCCCGGCGCAGTTTCTTGATGATCACAGAGTAGATATTGGGTTCCGGCCCTTGGGGAATGCTTCCGGCCAACACAATCAGCTGCGCCGCCTTGCTCAGATAGTGAAGCTTGTCGCATAGCAGTTGAAGTTCCCGCGCCGCAACCTGCGGTCCGTGCTCATTAATCTCCGTGGAGGTACCTGCCGCCGGGTCCAACACCGCGGTTGACGTCCGTGTTTCACCTTCGATGCGCACGAAATCGCAAAGGATATCCTCGCGCCCCAGTTCGGCCAGCACCCGTTCGCCTGTACGCCCACCAACGAAGCCGGTGGCTATGACCGGTTGCCCCAGACGCTTGATCACGCGCGCTACGTTGACACCTTTGCCGCCTGGAAGGGTAACGGTGCTACTGGCCCTATGGCGAAAATCTACTTCGAAGTTGGGAACGGCTAACGTACGATCAAGAGCGGGATTGAGTGTTACGGTAAGAATCATCACCAGGGACGCTGCAAATCACGTCCGTGACGGCCCGTGAGAGCCGGTTAACCACCACATCACGAGAACAGCCCGCCCAACCAGCTGCTGAAGCAGGACCAGAAGTACGATAACTTGACGCCCAAGGTGGGTCGTGGCACCGCCTCTATCGTCACGAGCTCAACCATTCCTACTTCACGATCCCCCACCGTGAATGTGATGGCGCCCAGAGCCGTACCTTCGTCAACGAAGATAGGGGCCATTTCCGGAACATCTATAGACTTGGAGACCACATCCGAGAGATGCAACGTAGTTACCAGACCGCGCTCGGTTGCCAGCTGCAACTTCTTGTTGATCTGATAAGGGATGGGTATCGTGGCCAGCACAGTACCTTTCTCTACCAGGACCTGCTCGCGGTAGAGAGAAAACCCGTATTCCAGCAACCTCAATGTGTCCTGTGCGCAGATGTCGCTGCTCTCCGTTCCCAGAACTACACTGACCAAATTGACACCGTTCTTGAAGCCGGACCCCACCAGACAGAACCCCGCCCTGTTGGTGAACCCAGTCTTGATACCTGTAACAAAAGGTTCCCTGCCCACCAGCTTGTTGTGGTTGAGCATGATCCGATTACCCTCACGCCCAGGCCACGGGAACTCGATACGATCCGTCCCGGCAAGTTTGGCAAACTCGGGGTTGGCCATAGCGTAAGCACCCAGAGCCGCCAGGTCACGTGCTGTTGAGTAATGGCCCTCCGCATCGAGACCATGGGGATTGGCAAACCTTGTGTCTTTTAGCCCCAAATCTGCAGCACGAGCGTTCATCATGTCCACAAACGCATCCACATTTCCCGCTACGGCTTCAGCCGCCACCACAGCCGCATCGTTGCCGCTCATAACCATGATGCCGTAGAGTAATTGCTCAACGGGGACGACCTCGCCGGGTTCGAGCAGCATCTCGCTCTCCCCGGTGTTCGTAGCAAACTCCGATGCTTCTACCATCTCCCTGACATCCAGATGTTCAATGGCCAACAGCGCCGTCATGATCTTGGTGGTTGACGCCATAGATCGCCGCTCGTCGGCGTTCTTTTCCCACAAGACCAGGCCGCCATCCATGTTGATCAGGATGCCGGCTTTTCCGGTGATATCCGGAGCCGCTGGCAGGGTAACGTCAGTGGTGGGCGAAGAAGCTGGGGAAGACTGTGCCGGACCAACGGTGGTGCCACCCGGCACACTGGTGCTGGTGGTGGCCCATACGTCCTGCACACAGCACGCCGCAAGGAGAATCAGGGCGAGCAGGACAAGGAGTGCGGCGGTGCGCTTTCTACGCGCCGAACGCGGACCTTTTCCTTCTGGAACCATGATCATAAGTATATACCATGAGACCGAAGTTCTAGAGAGTAACCCCTACACCATACGCAGGTGAAGCGTCAGGAGGTAACAATGGCCGGGTGGGCTGATGTTATACTTCGTGAGCTGTAGTATCCGTGGAGGTGACGACGATCGTAGAGATCCTGAAGAGTGCTTGGCGACGGCTCACCCGTAAGCAGTTTCTTGCTTTCTACCCGTTCGCCTTGGGGGTCATCAACGTCCTTGCCTTCTTAGCCGTCTATTCGTCGGTGGAGCCGATTTTATCGGTCGACGCTTTCGCGCGCGCCAACTTCCAACGTTGGAGCTTCATACAGGAACATTCCAGCGCACTCTTGACGCCAGGGTTGCCTCTGGCGATAACCTTAGTTTCCGCGGTAGCGGTGTGCGTGCTGGCCGCCGCCATTCGTGCACCCTACTTCCGCGCCATAGCCGGTACAGGCTACCCATTAGCCCCCCGCTCGTTCCTGGAGCTCCTGAGACTCGCTGCTTTCTACTCAATCACATACCTGCTCTTCTTTGTTGTCCCATATAGTCTTCCCACGGGAAGCACTGCTTTCAACGCGGCGGGTATCGCCGTCATCCCCGCCTCCTTGTTATTTATCTTCGGGGATTACGCTGCAGTCTTCGAAGGACTTGGACCATGGGCCGCAATCAAACGCAGCGTGTCACTTCTGCGCCGGGCTTGGCTACCTGCCATTTTTCTGTTCTTACTGGCGCTCGTGCTGTGGTCGTTCTTGGCTGAACTGTACGGCCGCTACTACGATGGCGGCGCGCAGTTGTTCATACTCCTGCCGCTCTCCCAACTCCTGGTCGAAGCCATCATCACCACTCTCCAGGATGTGTTCCTCATCGCCACATACGAGCGGCACCGCAACTAATAATGTACCGGCCCCGGTCCCCTGGACACACATTAGCACCTATGCAGCCAGGGCCCGACCGAACTGCTCACGGGCTTCTCTGGGCGTCATGAACCCGAGCTTCTCCAGGCGCCATTGGGCGTTGTAGGTT
>JAAYZX010000123.1 GCA_012514635.1 Actinomycetota bacterium | reverse complement strand
TGGGTTTCACTCAAGCCTACCCGCTGGAGCGACACTTCCGTGATTGCCGCAGCTTCCACTTCGAGGAAGGCACGGAGGAGATTCAGAAACTACTCATTGCTCGGAGTCTGCTTAGGTGAGGAGGGTGACGAGCGATAGTACGGAAGGATGTTGTTGGAGACAGCAACACAATATCTTTAGGCGGCTAATTGCCGCATTGAACATTAAATAACAGTGCCGAGGGGGCTGTAGATATGGCAAACGCATTCGATAGAAGTGTATCTGCGCTGAGAATGCTGCGTCCGGAGGATGCCTTCGATAAGAGCATTTTCTGGTTCAGAGATGACCTGCATCAACCATATACCATTTCGCCCATGGGCATGACCACTATCCAGGCGCACCACTCTTGGGGATATCATTACGCAGCAGCGCTAACATCTTTGCCGCCGTCTAAGGGCGCGCACGTGAAGATGTATCAGGGACGTGTGTATCTGGGTTTCGCTGAGATTTCGGATCCGAAGGAGATCGAGGCACGTGCGGTCAAACACGGCGAGTTGATCGAGTACTGCACAGACCACTGGGAAGAATACTACCGCGAGTTGATCGGGGAAGTGCAGAGAAACCTCGATACGCTGAACGGTGTCGATACGGACAAACTGATTCTTCAACATTTGTATGAGCACTTGCTGCGTGCGGAAGAATTGAACCGCCGTAACTGGGAGATCCATTTCAACCTCATGTACCCGGCGGACTCGGTGTATTTCGGATTCCTTGATTTCCTGTCCAAGCATGGCGTTGAAGAGAAAGACGCCATTGTCATGGTGCGAGGCTTCGAGAGCATTGCCACGCGGACGGATGAAGAGCTGTGGAACCTGGCAAATATGGCCAACAATTGCTCGGCTCGATCCATCATGGAAAACACGCCCCTGGAAGAGATCATCGCCAAGATGCGCACGGCCGAGGATTGCGATAGCTGGGTAGAGAAGTTTCTTCATTTTCTGGAGATATACGGACGCCGAGTAGTGGCTGCGCACTTGGATGTGTCTACACCCACATGGATAGAGGATCCTACCCCGGTGCTCGACACAATTCGCAGCTATTTTGGCCGCATTGACCAAGGTTGGGATTTCTTCGCCGAAAAACAAAAGATCGTTGACCAGAGGAAAGCAACGGTTGCTGAGTTTGAGGCCAAACTTTCCGAAGAAGATCAGCAGATCTTCCGCCGCCTGTTAAAGGGTGCAGAAGGCACTTATCAGTTCCAGGAAGACCACGGTTTCTACATCGACCAGGGTTCTACGGCATGCATGCGCTTCGCGGCGGTTGCCTGCGGCAAGAGACTGTATCGCCGAGGCTTGTTGGAGAGCATTGACGACGTAATGTGGCTTAGCTTTGATGAGCTGCGCGAGTGCATGGCGATGTTGGTGCGCAATGAAGAGGCGGCTGAATACCATTATGCTGCTCTCATGCCGGGTCTCATCGCCCAGCGGAAGCGCGATGCGAAAGAGGCTGAAGCTGCTGAACAACCACTAACCTTCGGTACGCTGCCGAAGAGCGTTCGGGATCCGATTGCCATTAAAGTGTTCGGCATCCAAGACGAAGTACTGCATCCCAAGGGCGAGAAGGTTGTGTCCGAACGTCTGGAAGGCTTCCCCGGCGCTCCAGGTGTTGCAGAAGGTCCGGCCCGCGTGGTTCTCGACTACAAGGATTTCCAGAACGTGCAGACCGGCGAGATTCTTGTATGCCCCTATACCGGCACAGCTTGGACACCGCTGTTTGTGAAGATTGGCGGTGTGGTCACAGATACCGGTGGTATGTTGACCCATGCAGCTATTGCGGCGCGTGAGTACGGAATCCCCGCAGTGGTCGGTACCTGGAATGCCACCAACTCCATTCGCGAGGGCGACATCATTCGTGTAGATGGTACCGCCGGCGTTGTGGATGTGCTGGAGAGGAAGTAAGGACCGTTACCGCTTCGAGGGGGATGCTAAATGGATAAGCCCTTTACCTTTCCAAAGGCGCTTCTACGCTGGGTGATAATCCTGGTGATTTCATGGTTGTTCATGTTTTTGACGCCGGGCGCGTGGTTTGCGAACTGGTACCTGCCCATGTCGTTCTTTTTGCTCATGGGTACGGTTACGTTCGGGATCGTTGGCCTCGGATGGCCGCTGGCCGCTCCGGGCGGTTCCTGGAAGCCAGGCACCAACCGTTGGCTCACCGGTCTTGGTATGACTATCATTTGGCTGGTCGTAGCCTTGATTCTCACTGCTGTGGAGACTTGGGTATGGCCCGGCAACCCGCTGGCAGCCGGCCCCATCCCGGTGGGTGCTTGGTTCGGCATCGCCGTGTTCATGTCGACCCTGTGGTACGCCTTCAGTGGGATCGAATCTAGGCCTTTTGGTCCGCAGAAGTCTTGGGCCAACTGGCTGCTGGCCAGTGCGATCATCCTAATCATGGCTGGGGTGATGGGTTCCTACGCCGTGAACTTTAATACTCCCGACAACGCTGCCGGGCTCAACGACGTTGCGTGGAACTTCCAAGGGAAGTACTTCGGTGGTGATTGGTTCGCTCTGGCCATCTGGATTATTGTGTTCGTCCAGATGTTTGGTTCGACCATGGTGTTCCAGGGTTGGCCGTTCTACAAAGCGGGCAAAGTGCTCTACCCAATCCTGAACACATTCTTTGCCGTGCTGCTCGGCTGGCTATTCTGGAAGTACGTTATGCCGGCCGTGTTCCCCGATAGCACCTCCTTCACGTGGGCGGCGATTGGGGGCACTTTGATCGGTTGGTCGCTGATGAGTTCCCTGGCGTTCGAGTTCTATCCGTTCGCCAAAATGAAGCAGCCGGCACGTGGAGTGGGCATGTTCGTGGTGTACCAACTCATTGTCCCGGCTATCTGGATCATGCTCATGAGATGGGTCCTCGGTCCGCCGATTCTGGATCACATCAACGAGGCGCTTGGTGGCCCGGCCATGGACATCAACCAGATTACTGCGTTCTTTACGCTTCACGTCTTGGCCATCTTCTTGCTGATCCACAACTTCTTTTTCATGCGTGCCCCATGGTCTATCCCCGGTCCGCCTCTGGGTCCGGAGGAGTTGCCACCGGGTACCGCCTGATAGTTATTGCGGCCGTGTCGCAAGTTGATTTGCGGCTCGGTCTTTGGAAGGGTGTTCCCTCGCGCGCGCGAGGGACGCGCAGAGTGTGATGGGAAGCCCGCTGCCGAGAGGCGGCGGGCTTCCCGTGTTTTAGCTGTGCACCTGCTCAAAAGGTCTTGCTTCCTCCCCCTGCCTGTTGAAGCAGGCTCTGAATGGTACTCTGTGCCGTGATATCAGCAGTTATCGTTCGTCAACCGGTGGGCCGGAGAAACTGATGCGCATAAAGTACAGGGGCATAGTGCAAACCCGGGCATACACCTGCGTGTTGCCTCTGGTTATATGGCTCATGTTGCTGTTGGTTGGGTTGGTGGCGGCGTGCGGGATTTGCAATAGCGGCAATGGTGCGACGTACTCCCCAATCTCGGCCGCAGTAGTAGGCCCCGGTCAATCGTCGGATCCTTTTGCCGGAGTGTGGACCAAGAGCGAGGAAGCGGTCGCAGCGGCGGTGGCGAAAGGACGCACTGATGCACATCTCGTCCGGGCACTGGGGTTTTTCCAGGACGATGGTTTTCCCTTGGAGGATGCGACACTTTCTGGTGGTCGTACCGTCACGTACTTCGTAGGGTTGGAGGCCGGTGTCGAGTTGAATCGCGATGATCTGCAGTCTCTGGGGCTGGAGGAAGCCAAGGTGTTTCCGCAGACGGCGACGGTAGCCTTAGTTCCCGTCAGAGAAATGGAGCTCAAGCCGAATGAGATAGTGGATGCCTTGAGCAGTCTGCCGGGAGTGAGGTGGGCGGAACTGGGTCGACCGCGGTCGGTAGCGCGGATCCCAAATGACGAGCATTACCCGCGGCAATGGGGCCCTCCGGTGATAGGTTTGCCGGAAGCATGGGATATCAGCGTGGGGAATGAGGGTGTCGTGATTGCCGTGCTCGACAGCGGTGTAGCGCGCGACATCAAGGACCTTGCGGATTGCATCGTGTCGCCGTACAGCACCATGTACGAGACGTCCGACTCGTGGGCGTGGGAGGATGTCACGGGCCACGGCTCTGGAGTAGCGGCGATTGCGGCGGCGCGCGGAGATAATTTCGTGGGGATGGCCGGAACCGCCTGGAATGTATCGCTGATGCCGGTCCATTTCACGGATGGTGATACGGCCGACGAACTCGACTACATCGCAGCCATCTATTATGCGGTGGATCACGGCGCGGATGTCATCAACATAAGTTATGGATCCAGAGAGGCTATGACTGCCGAACGGGAAGCTATCGAGTATGCGCTGGGCAGCGGTGTGGTGGTTGTCGCCTCGGTGGGCAATGGAGGACGTGGGGCGGGTGTCCAGTACCCGGCCGCTATTCCGGGGGTGATTGCGGTGGGCGCGGTGGATCACACCAAACAGCTTGCCAGCTTTTCATCAACGGGCAGAGGGATTGATGTGGTGGCTCCGGGTAAAGATATTCTTACGTACGATGCGGGGGAGAGCTGGTACGGAATCAGCCAGGGCCGTAATGGTACCTCGTTTGCCACGCCGTTTGTCTCGGGGTTGACGGCACTCATGCTCTCAGTGGCGCCCGACCTTACGCCTGCTGAGGTGCAGCGGATCATAAAAGAGACTGCCACCGATCTGGGTCCTCTGGGACCCGATACGTTGTATGGGGATGGGTTGGTGAATGCCGATGCGGCAATGGCGGCGGCCCTGTCGATAGCCAAGCGCACGTTCTCGGATGTGCCGACGGAACATCGCTACGCGGATGCTATAGAAGGACTTGCTGCGCTTGGTGTGATCGACGGGCGGGCCAACGGCACATTCGGCCCCGGCGATCCGGTTCTGCGCGCACAGTTTGCCAAAATGATCTGCGGTGCGCTGAGTCTGCCTGTTGACGCTTCTCAGTCGGCCCCTTTCCGCGATCTAGGAGACGACGATCCACTCAGCCTCTACCCTCACCAGTACGTCGCCGCTGCGGCGGACTACGGAATCACGGTGGGTGTGGCGCCGGGCCTGTTTGCTCCATGGTTGAACATCTCGCGGGCCCAGGTTGTGACCATGTTGGTACGTGCTGTCCAGGCGGTGGCGCCCGACAGTATCGAGATGCCTCCGTGGGACTTCGTGGGCGTCGTACGGATACTCGATAAGAACCACGGACCGACCATGTTGATTGCTGAATACAATGACCTGCTGGAAGGACTGGCAGGTTACGGGCCAACATGGGACCCGTGGCAGTCGGCTATGCGTGGGGAAGTAGCGGACATGCTGTGGCGGTTGCTGCAGAGATGAGGAGCCTACTGTGAAGCTACTTGAATATCAAGCCAAAGAATTGCTTGCCGAGTACGGCATTGACGTTCCCCGTGGCTCGGTGTGTCGTTCGCCGGAGGAGGTGGCGGCGGCGTGGGATCAGATTGGCGTTTTGGCCGGTGGTGTAGTGCTGAAAGCCCAGATCCCGTCCGGCCGCCGTGGCAAAGCGGGAGGGATCCGCGTGGTGAGGGATCGGGCGGCGGCGGAGACGGCGGCTTCCGAACTATTGGGGACCACGCTGAACGGTTTTCCGGTGGGCGAGCTCCTGGTCGAGGAGCTGGTCTTGATAAAACGAGAGCTCTACCTCAGCGTGCTGACAGATACCTCGCCCGCCCACCCGTGGCCGCTGATCATGATAAGCGCGCAGGGGGGCATGGATATCGAAGAGATAGCGGCTGCGGCACCTGATAGCCTGCATAGGGTGCATGTCGATCCTGCTTACGGACTGCATCCATTTCAAGGACGGTTTCTGGGGCGCCATTCCGGTTTGCCTTCCGATAAGCAGGTCATGCTGGTGGCTGCTGTTGGCGCTATGTATCGTGCCTATTGGGAGAACGACGCTGAGTTGGTAGAGATCAACCCTTTGGTAATCACGGAACAGGGGAGTCTGGTGGCGGTCGACGCCAAAGTCACCATCGATAATGCTGCTCGTTACCGGCACAAGGACCTAAAGGGCGCGGAAATAGATTCAGTTGAGACTCGTGCAGCTGCTATGGGTCTCAGCTATGTGGAGCTCGATGGTGATATCGGACTCATCAGCAACGGCGCCGGTCTGACCATGGCTACCATGGATCATCTCGCCCTATTGGGTGGGCGTCCTGCCAACTTTCTTGACACGGGCGAGCGCATACTGCGGGGCGGTATCGCCGACGGTCTAAGTTTGCTGCTGGCCAATCCGCAGGTAAGAACCGTGCTCATCAACGTTTTTGGGGGTGGCGTACGGTGCGACGTCATTGCGCAGAAGATAGTCGAGGCGGTGGAGGCATTGCCGGCGGCCCATATACCTGTGGTAGCCACCCTGCACGGGCGCAATGACGAGGTAGGCCGTCGCATTCTGGCAGAAGCCGGATTACCCGGTCTACGGGTGCTGCCCACCATTGACGAGGCCCTCGCTACTGCCGTACTGCTGGCGAAGAACGGAGCCGGCGGGCCTTCTGGGGCCGACGCCGGCCGGCCGGGAGGTGCTCGGTGAGTATCCTGGTGGATCGAGATACGCGTGTGGTTGTACAGGGCATAACCGGCACTTTCGGCTCCTACCATTCGCAGTTGATGAGGGACTACGGTACGGCCATCGTGGCAGGTGTGACCCCCGGTAAGGGCGGTTCCATCGTGAACGGTATCCCCGTCTTCGAGAGTCTCATTGAGGCCCGCGACGAGTGTGGTGCAGAAGTAGCGGCCGTGCTGGTACCGGGGCCGTTTGTCAAGGATGCGGTGTTCGAGGCGGCCGATGCCGGGCTTCGTATGGTCGTGTGCCTGGTGGAAGGAGTTCCCGTCAAGGACACTATGTTGATGAAGCGACGGCTTATGGAGACGGGGACCATCATGATAGGTCCAAACAGTCCGGGCATCGTGACTCCGGGTCAAACCCTTATCGGGTTCATGCCGGGCCACGTGTATGCGCCGGGTCCGGTGGGGATTGTGTCGCGTAGTGGGACCTTCTCGTACCAGGTTGCCGACGAGTTGACCAAACGTGGTGTAGGACAATCCACATGTTTAGGCATAGGGGGGGACCCTATATCGGGAGTGTCGTTCATAGATATCCTTGGTATGTTCGAAGCCGACGCGGCTACCGAAGTCATAGTCCTCATTGGAGAGATCGGGCGCACGGCAGAGGAAGAGGCCGCCGAATACATTCGTGAGCATGTCGGCAAACCTGTGGTTTCGATGATCCTGGGCGCCACGGCTCCTCCCGGTAAACAGATGGGGCACGCGGGAGCTATTGTCACGGCGGGCCGTGGTACCTACGTGTCCAAAGTGACTGCTTTGGAGGAAGCCGGGGTGCCGGTGGCGCGGACGGCGGGCGAAGTTGCCGCTATGGCTTACGATGTTCTGAGATCGCGGACTACCGGCGACGCATAGCCGCTACCGCGCAGACGCGGCAGTTGGGCGGCTGCGCGGTAGGGAAACAAACCCGTACTCAAACCTGCACCGGGGCACTCTTGATATTGATCCTATGGGTTGCTAGTCTGCTTCGCATTAAATGAGAATGATTCTCAACTACAGCGATATCGTGGGGCACCGAAACGGTGCACGAGTCTACTGGGGGAGCTTCATTTGTGGCAGCTGCGACGGAGGCCGCCGGGCTGGCGGAACGGCTGAGGAGCGCCGGCTTCAGGCTCACAAGGCAAAGACGCGCTGTATTGGAAGCGGTGGGAAATGCGCCCACGTGCCTAAACGCGGCTGAGTTACTGGCCGAGGCACGCCGATATTACCCGTCTGTGAGTTTGGCCACGGTATATAGGACGTTGGAGGTTCTCGACGGCATTGGAGGAGCGGAAAGGGTCCATGCTCTTGGCTCCCGGGCATCTTTTGTGCCTTGTCCACCCAAAGATCATCATCACGTAGTTTGTCGCTCGTGCGGTCGCGTGGCCGACTTCGAAGGATGTATGGTGACCGCCATGGCGGCGTCGGTGACAGAGCAGACCGGGTTCACCGTTGACAGCCACTTCCTGGAGTTGGCGGGGATGTGCCGTGAGTGTCGACAGCGCAATGATAGCGCCTGCATCGGAGATGGCGCGGATCGCGGTTGCGCGGGCAATGCAACCTATGCAACCAGAAAAAGGGATGATTTTTCGTGACCCGCAGTTTGGTCGCTACCGGGAAGGCCGGGTGGTTGCGCATCCGTCGGGGGGCGGCAATGGATGTTGCGGTCTGTCTGGTGATGTGTTGTATCGTGACAGGCTGCGCGGGGAGCGGAGAAGGCGGGGCGTCCGATGCCGAGATGGAAACAGGGCCGGTGCTGGCGGCCGAGAGCTTCCTGGCCGATATCGCTCAAAATGTTGCAGGAAACCGGCTGACGATCCAGACTCTTCTGCCCCTAGGCGCCGATCCTCACGGTTTTGAACCTACCCCGGGCGATGTCCGCAAAGTGGCGGAAGCCGCCGTTCTGATCGTCAATGGTGCCGGGTTCGAAGCTTACCTGGACGACTTGCTGGCGGGCGCGGGCGGCGACCGGATGCTTGTCGAGGCCTCGGCCGGTCTCAAACCGCGTAGTGGGCCGGGGGAAAGAGATCCCCATTTCTGGTTGGATCCCGTCAATGTCAAAACATACGTGGAGAACATTCGCCGGGCTCTTGCTACCTTCGATCCAGAAGGAGCCGATGAGTACGCGTCCAATGCAGCGACGTACACCCTGGAATTGGACCAATTGGATGCGTGGGTCAAAGGACAGATCCAGACCATTGTGCCGGAACGCCGATTGCTCATCACCAATCACGACAGCTTCTCCTACTACGCGGACCGCTATGGCCTGCGCGTAGTGGGCACGGTACTTCCTGGGGCTAGTACGGGCGTAGCGCCATCGGCGCAGCAGATGACCCGCTTAATTACAGACATCAAGGAAGCGGGCGCTCCTGCCATCTTTCTTGAGAGCGGCGCCAACTCCCAGCTGGCCCAGCAGATAGCAAGGGATACGGGGGCGATTATCGTGACCGGACTGTACACGCATTCGACATCCGATCCGGATGGCCGGGCACCGACGTACCTGGATATGATCAGGTACAACACCATAGCCATCGTGGGAGCGCTTCGGTGATAGATTGGGGTGAACCGGCCCGCCTCGATGTCGAGGGTATCTCGGTGGGCTATGGTCCGGGCTCGCCGCCGGCACTGGAAGACATCACTTTTCGAGTGCCTCACGGTTCACGGGTGGCCGTGGTGGGCCCCAACGGCTCAGGTAAATCCACTATGTTCAAAGCCTTGATTGGGCTTCTGCCGTTGCGCCGCGGCAGGATTCTCATTCATGGTCTTCCTCTGGGATCTCACCATGATTGTGTGGCGTACGTGCCGCAGAGAGAAGAAGTGGACTGGCGCTTCCCGGTGACCGTCACAGATGTGGTGCTCATGGGTCGTTACGGGCGCGCCGGATGGCTGCGTCGTTTCTCAGCCGAAGACCGACAGGTGGCCGGCGAGTGCATCAGCCGGTTGGGGTTGGAATCGGTGGCGGATCGACCTATTGGGGAACTGTCCGGCGGACAGCAGCAGCGGGTGTTCTTGGCTCGAGCGTTGGCTCAAAAACCGCACGTTCTCCTCATGGATGAACCCTTTACCGGCGTGGATATCGGTACTCAAGAAGTGATACTGCAACTCCTCGACGAGCTCGCCACCAAGGAAGTCACGGTCCTGGTTTCTACTCACGACCTCAGTCTGGCGGCCGGGCGCTTCGAGTTGGTGGTGATCCTCAACCGCCATCTAGTTGCCTATGGCACTCCAAAGCAGGTATTCACGCCCGAGAACCTGGCAGGCGCATTCGGTGGGCAGGCTCTGTTTCTCAACGGAACCGTGGTGGTGGACCGGTGCTGCGATCGCGGTGGGAACGCAGGCTGCGCGGGGCCGGTTGTGGGGCCGCAGAGAAATCTCAAGCGTTGAGCGCCGTGGGGACTTGGCTGACAGAGCCGTTTGTGCAACCGTTCATGCAACGGGCGCTACTGGCCTCGTTGATGGTGGGAGTGATCTGCTCCGTAGTGGGATGCTACGTAGTTCTGCGCGGCATGGCTTTTTTGGGAGATGCGTTGGCGCACGGCATCCTGCCGGGCGTGGCGGTGGCCTACCTGCTCAACGGCAACCTGGTGGTGGGCGCCCTCATAGCGGCGGTGGCGGTGGCGGTGGGAATTGGGCTGGTGTCTCGTAGCGGTACCGTTCGCGAAGACACCGCCATTGGTATCTTCTTTGCCGCAGCGCTGTCACTGGGTGTTCTACTCATCAGCACTATTCGCACGTATGCCACGGACCTCACTCATATACTCTTCGGCAACGTTCTGGGAGTGAGCTCCTTCGATCTGTGGCTCACGGGCATCTTGGGTGTTGTGATCCTGCTTGTGGTGGTGCTGCTGTACCGGCAACTACTGGTCACGTCATTCGATCCCGTGTTCGCTATGACTCTGAGACTGCGGACCGAGTGGCTACGCATGCTGCTCCTTGTACTGCTGGCTTTGACCATTGTTGTCTCGCTGCAGACGGTGGGTGTGGGCCTAGTTGTCGCCATGCTGGTCACACCGGGCGCCACCGCATACCTTTTGGTCCGTCGGCTGCTGCCCATGATGACAACGGCGGCCGCTGTCGGCGCGGTGAGCGCCGTCGGCGGCCTCTACATCAGTTACTACGCCAATGTGGCGTCGGGGGCGGCGATGGTTCTTGTTGCCACCATTCTCTTCTTTGTGGCCTTCCTTTTCTCACCGGATAGAGGAGTGGTGTGGCGGTGGGTCAGGAGGTAGTGAGTACGCGCCGTTCTTCAACGGCGGCATTTGGTGCCGCGAGTGTTGCGTATTCCTCTAGGCGTTGGAGGTGGAGATCGACCTCGGCGGGTTCGATTCCGGGAACTCCGTACACTGTGTAGAGGACCCGGCCGGTTCCGGGATGGATACGGGTACGCGAATCGGGACCGTATATGATGCTCGAGATCACGCCGTGGTCGTCGGCCATATGGAGATCGAGGGGCTTGAGGCGTCTCTCGTGTCCGTCTAGTGTGATGAACTCCTCACGGCCGGTGGCGGCTCTGACCACGATGGGACCTGCGATAGAGTCCAAGTCGTGCCCGGCAGTTAAGAGGCGATTCTCCAGTTCCGCCATGAACATGGCCTGTACCAAAGCTCCGGGCGACGCGAGGGATCTGCCTTTAAGAGCCACCGATTCCAATTGGAGGAGCACATGGTACGTCTTCTTGAAACGTTTGTAATAGGCACTGTAGGCGGGAAAGGGTGGAAGAGTGGCCAAGGTGGCCTTATCGATTCCAGACAGACGGCGGCGCAGCTCTGCCTCCAGCTCCGCGCGCCTAAGGTCAAGGGCGCGATCCCCGTTTTCTCCGGCTGAGCTTGTACCGTTGAGGGCCAGGAAGCCGATACAGAGCCCCGGATACAGCTCGGAGCATTTCGGGTCCACGGTGATCATGGCTACACTCCCTCCTTGTTCGGCATTATTTCCGCTTCCGCGAAATGCCGTCAGGTGTTGTGGTGAGGACGGCGGCTCCTTCCAGGCGTCCTTCTCGCAGGTCCGCTAGGGCACGGTTGGCGTCTTCGAGAGGATAGAGGTGTACCTGGGTTTTTACGGGGATCTGTGGCGCCAGGGCGAGGAATTCCGTGCCATCCCGGCGCGTTAGATTGGCAACAGAGCGCACGATGCGTTCACCCCACAGAATATCGTAGGGGAACGCCGGAATGTCCGACATGTGGATGCCGCCGCACACCAGCACTCCACCTTTGGCCAGGGCGCGGAGCGCCGCCGGCACCAGTTCACCCGCCGGTGCAAAGATGATGGCGGCGTCCAGAGGCACCGGGGGCGTTTCGTCGGCCCCGCCGGCCCATTCTGCCCCCAACGAGCGCGCGAACTGTTGGGCTTTGGAATCGCCGGCGCGGGTGATGGCGAATATGCGAATCCCGCGGTGACGGGCCACCTGCGCCACGATGTGGGCCGCCGCCCCGAAGCCGTATATGCCCAGACGGCCGGCGGTTTCGGAAAGTAGATCGGGTGACGTGAAAGCCATGACCAGCGAGCGGTAGCCGATGAGGCCGGCACAGAGTAGGGGGGCGGCCTGTACGTCCGGATAGCCGGCGGGCAAGGGGAAGCAGAAGCGATGGTCCGCTACTGTGTACTCCGCGTATCCGCCGTCGATCTGATAGCCGGTGAAAAGGGCATGGTCGCAGAGGTTTTCGCGATTGGATAGACAGTATCTACATCTGCCGCAAGTGTAGCCGAGCCAGGGTACTCCCACCCGGGTACCTAGAAGCGAGTTATCTACTCCGGGACCTATTTCTACCACGGATCCCACGATCTCATGACCGGGGATAAGAGGTAGTTTGGGCTCCTGCAATTCACCGTCTACCACGTGCAAATCTGTGCGACAGACGGCGCAGGCATCCACCTTGATCAGAACCTGACCCGGGCCTGCCTTGGGCATGGGAAGCTCCTGCAACTCCAGTGGGATTCCAGGCGTCGTGAGAACCATAGCCCGCATGTGTCATCACCTCCTGGAGCCATCGCGGAACGGCAGTATGGACCCGCGACGGACAGTTCATGCCTGCAGTTGAACGTTACTGCATGAGCGAGGATACCTTACCGTTCATTGGAAACGGTACAACCGAGTCGCAATCACCCATATTGACCAGTGACCGTAGTTGCGCGTCGCCCTCCAATGCTTGAAGGAGGGCTTCCACTACTGCCGGGTCGAATTGTGTTCCCGCGCAGCGCTTGAGTTCCGGCACAGTCTCCTCGTGGGTACGCCCAGAGCGGTACGGTCTGTCGGAGCGGATGGCGTGATAGGCATCCGCCGCTGCGATGATGCGTGCTCCCAGAGGTATGGCGTCGCCTTTGAGTTTGCCGGGGTATCCGGTGCCGTCGTAGCGCTCTTGATGATGGAGGACCAGGGGTACCACGTTGCGCAACTCCGGTGCCTGTTCGATGATGGTCTTACCGAGAGCAGGGTGTTGTTTGATGCTTTCCCACTCCTCCTGAGTCAAGCTGCCCTCTTTGGTGAGAATGGCGTCGGGGACGCCGATCTTGCCTACGTCGTGAAGCAGGGCACCGATAGTCACCTGATTGACTACAGAGATGGCAAGCCCCATCTGTCGGGCCACCGCTTGAGACAAAGCAGAAACCAGCCGGGAGTGGGAGTGCGTGTAGCGGTCGCGGATGTCAACAGCTGCCGCGAGACTGCGAACGATGGTGCTGTGACTGGGAGACCCCGTAGCGGTGGCCGAAGCGAGGTCTCCGCGGTGGGGCAGTTCACGGTAAGTCTGCACCTGATTACCGCCCAACGTCTTGGCAAAGAGAACAGCGTACTTTGCTGCATCTACCAGTTCGGGTGCGGTACGCCCGTCGTCCGGATAGGTCGCTATACCCACGCTTACAGTAAGGCGTACGTCTCCCAGCTTAGGTAATTGGAAGCTCCATGCCGCCACGTTTTGCCGAATGCGCTCGGCTGAGTCCATGCTTCCACGTCGCAGGGTGTGCGGCAGAATAATGGCGAATTGGTCGCCTCCGAAACGTGCGCAGAGATCTATCCCTCGGACCCAAGTCTTCAGGCGGCCGGCGAGTTCGGCCAGCACGCGGTCTCCTATGAGGTGTCCATATCTGTTGTTGATGAGGCGGAACTGGTCGATATCCAGAATGAGCAGTGTGAAGGAGTCTCCAAAACGGTAGGCACGCTCACACTCGTGGCTTAGGCGATCTTGAAACGCACGGTGACTGGCCGTACCCGTGAGCGGATCCTCAAGGGCGGAGAAGAGATGGTTGCGTACGGAGACTGCCGTCTTCTCCCAGGGTCGCACCGCCAGCACGCAGGCAGCGGTTGCGAGGGCGGCGCACAAAGCCAGGATCTCGTCCATCCCGCGGATGCGGAGCGGAAGCCAAGCAGGCGCAAAGACATGCAGCAGGGCGACTATCCATAGTACGGCTGCTCCCAGCACGGGCAGAATGCGCAACCGTCTGCGGCGACTGCATGCGGGGGAGCCGGCCAGCACCACGGATGCAACCAACGCAGCGAAGGTGATGGCGAGCAGCCCGGTTCCCGGCGGCAACTGTGGCACGTATGCGGGCTCCTCTTCTTTCTCCCAGATCCTCTCCGTTTTCCCTAGAAATCCCGATTCGACAGTTGCGCGGCTTCTCCTGCCGCTGCTGCTGGAGGATCCAGCTGAGCGTAGGTATAGAACCGTGGGATTGAGGGAGGCGTCGGCTGCTTACGGTTTGTGAGAGTTGATTGCTGTTGACCGCTGTACGAAGGCCGCCGTGGCCGGCGGCCTTCGGCATGCGGGTTGTTGAGGGTCGCGTCGCGACCCGCGCCACGACCTACTCCAAAGAGATGGCGCCTTCGGGGCAGTTCTCAGCCGCTTCTTCACAGCAGCCGGCGTCGTCGCAACCGTTGGGATCGATGACAGTGGCGATGCCTTCGTCCCCAACTTCGAATACGTCAGGACAGGTGTCTTCGCAGATTCCACAGCCGGTGCAAAGGTCGGGGTCGATCTTCGGAATTGCCATGCCTTTCCTCCTATTGCAATAACGTGCCGCCCAATATAAGCAAAGGCTGGGGATGTGTGCAAGACTCCCTTCCAGGTTGACTGGTGTACGCATTGGAGCTGGGATGAAACCTGAGCAGACCCGTATCTACTTCTTGCGTGACTGCACCTCGCGGGTGAGAGAGTTCTGCGAGGACCGAGATCTATTCTCAGGGGGCGGGCGAGTGGGAGTAATGGTGTCCGGTGGGCAGGATTCGGTGGCTTTGCTTCACCTTTTGGTAAGTGGAGCATTGCCCATCGCCGCTCCGGCGGACATTGTGGCCGTGCACGTCAATCATCATCTTCGCGGAGACGAGAGCAATGCGGACCAGGCGTTGGTAGAAGGGCTGTGTAGGCGCCTGGGAGTAAGGTTGGTGGTTGACCATCGCCCCGTGGACAAGACCGAGGGAAATGTGCAGGAACGGGCGAGGGAGCTGAGGCGGG